>CAYUPA010000124.1:0-965 GCA_964446565.1 uncultured Lachnospiraceae bacterium | reverse complement strand
TGGTTGCGCTTTCCAAGGAATGTATTTACCATAATTTCTCCCTCGATCTGATTGGGAGCGCCGCTCCCCTCCGGCACGATGAGAATGTCCTCCGGACGGATGCAGGCCCGGATCGTGCCGCTTCTGCCCGCTTCCGCGTAAAAACGCGTCCCGTCGGCGGCCGTATAGAGGCCGTCCCCCGTGCCCGTCAGATCCAGAAAATTTTCAAAGCCCACGAAACGGGCGATGAACTCCGTTTTCGGATGATTGTAGATCGCCGGCGGGCGGTCCATCTGCTCGATCATGCCGTGGTTCATAACGGCCACCTTGTCGGAAATGGCGAAGCATTCCTCCTGATCATGGGTCACATAGATGGCGGTAATCCCGAATTTCTGCTGCAGACGGCGGATCTCCACGCGCATTTTCACGCGGAGTTTGGCGTCCAGATTGCTCAGCGGCTCGTCCAAAAGCAGCAGATCCGGCTTGATTACCAGCGCCCTCGCCAGCGCCACCCGCTGCCTCTGTCCGCCGGACATTTCCTTGGGGAAACGGTTCTCAAAACCCAGCAGATCCACCGTTTCCAGCATATCCATGACCTCCCTGCGGATCTGATCCTTGGGAAGTTTCCGCATTTTCAGACCGAACGCCACATTGTCAAACACATTCATGTGCGGGAACAGGGCGTAACTTTGGAACACGAATCCGAAATTCCGTTTATTCAGCGGTACTTTCGTGTAATCTTTCCCGTCAAACACGAACGTCCCTTCCATCGGGGAGGAAAATCCGGCAATCAGCCGCAGCGTCGTGGTCTTGCCGCAGCCGCTGGAGCCGAGCAGCGACACCAGTTCGCCTTTTTCCACCTGGAAATTCAGATCCTTCAGAATCACGTTTTTGTCATAACCCGCCGTAATTCCCTGCAGTTCCAGAAGCGCCATTTCCTCTTCCTCCTCCTATCGGGTTCTGGGGTCAATGATGCCGTAGAGAAT
>CAYUPA010000123.1:0-5884 GCA_964446565.1 uncultured Lachnospiraceae bacterium | reverse complement strand
GGAATTTCCCCGCCGGGGAAAGAACGGCGTCTGTTGCTGTTTTGAACAGAGAGCAGATACCGGGTATGATCAAATCCAAAATGATCATATTGGAGAAGAACGAGGAGGTTCGTTATGGCTGGATACAGAAAGCTGGGCAGGACGTCTTCCCAGCGCAAAGCGCTGCTGCGCAACCAGGTTACCAATCTGTTATATTTTGGCCGGATCACCACGACGGTCAGCAAAGCGAAGGAAATCCGTAAGATCGCGGAGCACCTGATCAATTTGGCCGTCCGGGAGAAGGACCATTACGATACGGTGACAGTGACCCAGAAGGTCCCGAAGAAAACCGCGGACGGGCGCCGCGTCAAAACGGTCGTCGACGGTAAAAAAGTCACCGAGTACGAGGAAATCACAAAGACCATTCAGAAGGATCAGCCTTCCAGGCTGCATGCAAGACGTCAGATGCTCAAAGTCTTCTATCCGTTTATTTCGGTGCCGGAACAAAACCCGAATCACCGCAAGGGAAGGAAGAAGATCGATATGCCTGCGAAGATGTTTAACGAGATCGCTCCGAAGTATGAAAACCGTAAAGGCGGCTATACCCGGATTGTAAAGGTTGGCCCCCGAAAGGGAGACGGCGCGGAGGTCGCGATTATCGAACTCGTATAAGCTGCAAAACCTGTGAAGCCGCAATCCTGCAAAAGGGGTTGCGGTTTTCTTAAGAGTGGAGGAACCGATGCAGAAAATGATTCGCGGGGAGAACGTCTCCTTCTGCTATCCGGTGTACGACGACAACGGAAATGAAACGGCAAGGCTCGAAGCCTTACAATCGATCAACGTCGAGATTGAAAAGGGAGAGTGGGTCGCCATTCTCGGGCACAACGGGTCCGGAAAATCCACCTTCGCCCGGCATATCAACGCTTTGCTGTATCCCAGTGAAGGGACCCTGTGGGTGAATGGAATCGATACAAAGGATGAAGACCGCCTCTGGGACGTCCGGCAGAGCGCGGGCATGATATTTCAGAATCCGGACAATCAGATTGTCGCCTCCATCGTGGAGGAGGACGTGGCCTTCGGTCCGGAGAATCTGGGCGTCGAGCCGAAACAGATCAGGGAGCGCGTCGAGACGGCTCTTAAGGCCGTCGACATGCTGGAGTTCCGGACGCACTCGCCGAACAAGCTCTCCGGCGGCCAGAAGCAGCGGGTGGCTATTGCCGGGGTGCTGGCGATGCGGCCTCAGTGTATCGTACTGGACGAGCCGACGGCCATGTTGGACCCGTCCGGACGCCGCGAAATCATGGAAACGCTGGAATATCTGAACCGGCAGGAAGGCATTACGATTCTTCACATCACACATTATATGGAGGAAGCGGCGAAAGCCGACCGCGTGATCGTAATGGATCACGGACGCGCCGTCATGGACGGGACGCCGAAAGCGGTGTTTTCGCAGGTGGAAACGCTGAAAAGTCTGGGACTGGACGTGCCGCAGATGACGGAGCTTGCGAACCGCCTCCGCGGGGATGGGTATGACGTTCCGAAGGACATTATGACGGTGGATGAAATGGCGGAGGCGCTATGTCAATTGAAGTAAAAAACCTCACATACTGGTACGAGCAGGATACGCCCTACCGCAAGCTCGCCGTGGACAATGTCAGCTTTACCGTTGAAAAAGGAGAATTTATCGGCCTTATCGGCCATACCGGCTCCGGAAAATCCACGCTGATTCAGATGCTGAACGGCCTGATTCAGCCTTTTAGCGGACAGGTCCTGTTTAACGGGGAGGATATTTTCGCGGACGGAGTAAACCGAAAGGCCATTCGTCAGAAAGTGGGACTGGTTTTTCAATACCCGGAAGATCAGCTGTTCGAGGCGACGGTATGGAAGGACGTGGCCTTCGGCCCGAAGAATCTGAAGCTGCCGGAGGATGAAATTGCGGAGCGCGTAAAAAACGCGCTTGCCATGGTCGGCCTTCAGGAGGACTGCTATGAAAAATCGCCCTTTGAGCTTTCCGGAGGGCAGAAGCGGCGGGCTGCGATCGCGGGCGTTCTTGCCATGCAGCCGGAGTATCTGATTCTGGACGAACCGACCGCCGGGCTTGACCCGCGGGGGCGGGACGCGATTCTGAATCAGGCGGCCTTTCTTCGGGAGAAGCTCGGCATCGCGGTCATATTGGTTTCCCACAGCATGGAAGACATCGCCCGTTACGCGGAGCGGCTGATCGTTCTTTCCAAAGGGAAAAAAGAGTACGACGATGTGCCGCGGGCGGTCTTCTGTCATGAGGAGCGTCTGAAGGAACTGGGCCTCGGCGTGCCGCAGGTCACGGAACTGAATACCAAATTGAAACAAAGGGGCTTCACGCTGCCGGAAACGGTGCTTACCGTGCAGGAAATGGAGGAGGCGCTCAGACAGTGCCTTCCAAAGCAAAGAGGAGGAAGGTAGCGTGTTACGGGACATCACGCTCGGGCAGTATTACCCGGCGGATTCGCGAATCCACCGTCTGGACCCGCGAACCAAGATCATCGGGACCCTTGCCTATATCGTACTGCTGTTTTTTGTTCGGAATTTCTTCGGCTTTTTTCTGACGATTCTCATGCTGGGAACGGTCATCGCCGTTTCAAAGGTCCCCTTCCGCTTCATCGTCCGGGGCTTGAAACCGATCGTTTTTCTGCTGCTGTTCACGGTGGTTTTCAATCTGTTCCTGATCAAGGGGGAACCGCTCGTTCATTTCTGGATTTTCACCATTACCAAAGAGGGCCTTTACACGGCTGTTTTTATGGGGCTTCGTCTGATTCTTCTGCTCATCGGCTCGTCGCTGATGACGCTGACTACGACGCCGATCGAACTTACGGACGGCATCGAGAAGCTCCTGCGGCCTTTGAAGAAAATCAAGGTGCCGGTGCACGATATCGCGATGATGATGAGCATCGCGCTGCGCTTCATTCCGATTCTGCTCGAGGAGGCGGAAAAAATCATGCGGGCGCAGACGGCGCGCGGCGCCGATTTCGAAAGCGGCAATCTGTTTCAGCGCGTCAAGAGCATGGTTCCGCTTCTTGTTCCTCTGTTCCTGTCCGCGTTCCGCCGGGCCGGCGAGCTTGCGACGGCCATGGAGGCGCGGTGCTACCGCGGCGACGTGGGGCGGACCCGGATGAAGGAGCTGGCCTATACGAAGAGCGACGCCTGCGCGTTTCTGCTGATGGGATTGAGCGCGGCGGCGCTGATCGCTTCCCGCAGCATGCCGGGCCTCCTTACGCTTTTCCGCAGTATGCTGGGATAGAACCATGCGCAGAATCCTACGGAAAACAGGATAAAACCGTATGCGGAATCCTACGGAAAACAGGATAAAAACCGTGTGCAGAATCCTACGGAAAACAGGATAAAACCGTGTGCGGAATCCTACGGAAAACAGGGAAATGCCATGCGCAGAATCGCACTCAAAATTGCTTACGACGGCACAGGCTACGCCGGATGGCAGCGTCAGAAAAACGGTGTATCCATTCAGCAGACGATCGAGGAGGCAGTCTACGGTCTGTTTCATGAAACGGTGCGCCTTATCGCCTCCGGCAGGACCGACGCGGGCGTACACGCGGCGGGGCAGATCGCGGCGATGGACCTTTCGCATCCCATCCCGGCGGACCGGCTGCTTATGGCGCTTAACAGCCGCCTTCCGGATTCGATCCGCATTATGGACTGCCGCGAGGTTACGGCGAATTTTAATCCGCGCTATGACGCCAAACGCAAAACCTATCGGTACCTTGTCTATGAAGGACGGGTCCTTCCTCCGCAGTACCGGTTCGTCGCGGTGCAGGAAACGCGCCGAATGGATTGGGGGCGGGTTCGGGAGGCGCTCAGACTGCTGGAAGGTACGCACGACTTCGCCGCGTTTCAGACGACGGGCCGTCCCGTCGGGACAACGGTGCGGACGATCGAACAGGCCGCGCTTTCCGCAAGTCCGGAAAGCCCGCATCTCTATTCCATGGATGTGACGGGAAACGGCTTTTTATACAACATGGTCCGCATCATCGCCGGAACGGCGCTTGAAATCGGCTGCGGAAAGAGGCAAATGGAGACGGTGACAAAGGCCCTCGCGACGGGCTGCCGCCGCTTCGCGGGGCCGACCGCGCCGGCGAAGGGCCTCATGCTCATGAGTGTGGAATACCCGGGGCTGCCGCTTTTTTAAGAACATAGGTGAGGAATACCCGGGGCTGCCGCTTTTTTTTAGAACATATAGCAGGCTGTGAGTGATTATATGGAAATTGAGGGATCGAAATGCCAGAACCTGAATCCTATATTCTGAAAATCTATATGCCGGGGAGCAAGCTGTACCGTGTGATCGAGGTTCCCGGCAGTCTGACGCTGGAGGAGCTTCATCAGTCGATTCATAAGTACATGGGATTTCCCACATACGAAATGTATGCCTTTTTTCCGGATAACAAGCTGTTTTCTTCAAGCGGCTACTACGCGCCGCAGATGCGCAGGCGTTCCGCGGCGGGTGTTCGTCTTGAGAAACTGAAACTGCGTCCGGAGCAGCGGATTCTTTACGTGTACGATATGGAAAAGCAGTATGAATTTTATATCCGCGTCGAAGAAATCCATGCCGGGTATGTGCAGGAGGTTCGTCTGCTGCGCCGGGGCGGCCAGTTCGGGGACGGTCCCGGGGACTCTGCCGCCGGCGGGGAGGAGCTTCCCCCAGATTCCTGGATCGTCCGGGCCTCCGATGATCCGATGCTGTGTTTCATCGCGAAGAATGAAAAGAACGCGCTTCTGGCCACGGCGTACAGCATGAATTTGGAGGTGGACAGCGACATGCGGACCGAGCCGCTTGCGGAGGCGATTCTAAATAAAATTGAATCCGATGAGACGGTCGTCCTTCGTATGCTTTCCACCGAAGGGCTGCAGACGCTCAACACGGTCTGGCAGACAAAAGACGGCGAGGCCGTTTGCCTGTCCTATCCCCTTCTGCTGCAGCTGTCTTTGCTTGGATTTGTCGGTTTAACGGAAAATGACGGGCTGCGCCTTGTGTGGTATTCCAAACCGGGAAAGGAATGGTTTCAGGCGCTTTTGAAACTTCCCGCCAATTTTTTCCTGATCGATGTGTATTCGCGCTGGAACCGGATCGCGCGCGGGATTCTGAATTCGTACGGGCTGGTTTTGATGGACGATTTTTACCGGATGATGGAAAAATATATCGGCGGGAAAGTGGACGTCGATGAAATGTGCGATTTCATGATGCAGCGAATGGAATGGAACGAGGGCTGCCAGGCTCTGCAGGACGGGGAAAACTGGTACTGGAGCACGGTGGACCCCCAACATGCGAAAAGAATTTTAAGCCGCCGTTTACTTTACGATTTGGATTATAAGCCGCTGACCCTGCGGGAAATCTGTGAAAACGGAGAATCGGCGGGCTGGCAGAAAATCGATTACGGACAGGAGCTGCAGTACGCTTTGGAGGGAATCGCAAAGTCCCCGGAGGAAGCGACGGAGATGATGGGCCGTATCGTGGACGCTTTTGTCGAGGGGCTGGAGCCGCAGGAGATCATTGAGACCTGTCTGCCGCCGCCCTCTCACATGGGACGCTCCGCGTACGGCAGGCTGCGGCACATTCTGTCCGGGATCCGCCGGCGTCTTCCGGATTACGGCCTCAAGGGCTATACGCAGGCCGAGGCGGAATCCATGTTCCCGGACCGGTTTATAAAAGACGGGTTTACGGTGATCCGGGGCGGGCTGGAGTAGGGAGGGGGCTTACCGCCCTTAAAGGGATGATGGCGTTTCGGCGTTCCCAGCGCTCTGGCTGACGAATTTCCCGCCGTGCAGGCGGCGGAGTGATTTACCAAAATTTACCAAAACGAAAAAAGATAAAAAACCTCTTGACACAGGGGAAGAAAATGTGGTAGTATAAACACCG
>CAYUPA010000122.1:0-5896 GCA_964446565.1 uncultured Lachnospiraceae bacterium | reverse complement strand
CGGCCCTCGTTTTGGAAGGGTTTTGCGGCGGGCTGTTTCGCCGTTGTGTTATTTATCGAGGGGATGCTTTTTTTGCGGGCCGTCCTTCCGGGCGGTCTTTCACTAAGGGACAGCCGGGTGGCGCTTTCGAAGCTGAACGAACTGGATGCCTATCTGGAAAGTGAATTTCTGGGCGATCTCGAGACCGAGGATCTGTTAAACGGCGCCTACGCCGGCTTTGTAGAGGCATCGGGCGACCGGTACACCCGGTATTATACTCCGGACGAATATAAGGACTATCAGCAGAGCATGAGCGGAAGCTACGCCGGAATCGGCGTGACCGTTCAGTGGAATGAGGAAAGGGGCCTGTACACAATCATTTCGGCGCACGAGGGCGGCCCCGCCGAAAAGGCCGGTCTTGCCGCCGGTGATGAAATCGTAGGCGTTGACGGCGAGGATGTGCTGGGCATGGAAAGCGAGGCGGTCATCGCGCTCATTAAAGGGGAAGAAGGAACCGCGGTCGCGATTTCCGTGAGGCGGGAAGGATTCGGCGAGCCGCTTACTTTTTCCATGGAGCGGGAGCAGATCGCCGAGGAAACGGTTACATATCAAATGGTCGATTCCAAAATCGGATACATCGCGCTGTCCGCTTTTGACGAGATCACAGTGGAACAGTTCGAGGCCGCGCTTGAAGCGTTGAAAACGGAGGAAGCACGCGGCCTGATTCTGGATTTGCGCGGCAATCCGGGAGGAAGGCTCGATACGGTCACGGCCATCGCCGATGAATTGCTGCCGGAATGTACGATCACCTATACGGAAACCAAAAAGGGCGAGCGCCGGGACTATAATTCGGACGCGGACTGCCTTGGCCTGCCGATGGTCGTTCTTATAAACGGCGATTCCGCGAGCGCCTCTGAAATTCTGGCGGGCGCCATACAGGATATGAAAGCAGGAACTTTGGTCGGCGTTACGACCTTTGGCAAGGGGATCGTGCAGACGACCTACGGTTTAGAGGACGGCTCCGCAATCAAGATGACGACGGCGAATTACTATACGCCGCTTGGCCGGAATATTCATCAGATTGGCATTGTGCCCGATATTGAGGTCGATCTGCCTTCCGGCGCTGCGTTGGAGGACGCGCGGCTGACCGATCAGGACACGCAGTTTGCGGAGGCGCTGAAAGCGATGAACGAGCTGCTGGCGCAGGAAGGAACTGAAGAAGAACCTGAAAAAGAACCTGAAAATGAGCGGTAAAAGAATCTGAAAAAGAGCCTGAAGAAGAACGGCAAAAAGAACCTGAATTGAGCGGCAAAGGAGCCTTAAAACGGAGCGGGCGCGAAACGCCCTCACGGGCATTGCTCCGGCCTCGCCGGCACGTACTGCCGGTTCGCGGCTTATGGGCGGAGCGCCTTACATTTTAATTGCTATCCGGTTCAACCTATGGTATAATGACCCAGTGAAAACAAACAAGACGGAGTTGATTCATGCGGATGGACGAAAGCACAGGCAGGGGAAAGCGGCCTCCTGCGAAAAAACGGAAAATCAAACGGCAAAAAGAAATCATCGTCGTGTTTTTTTCGATTTTTATGATTTTTGTGTTGACGGCGGGCTGCGTGGCTGTTAAAGTGATCTCCGACGTTGACAACGTCATGGGGCAGGTTTACCAGCCGATTCAAAAAGATGATTACCGTAATGAAAGAACCCCTGCGGATCTGACCGCGGGCGGGAAAGACACGGAGAAGATTGATTATCAAAGTCTGATCACGGAGGCAAAGCCGATTGCCGTCGTGCTGATCGGAACCGATGCCGGCGCTTTTAAGAACAAGGAGAAGACAGGCCGCGCGGACGCGATTATTTATTGTGTCCTGAATCCGGAAGAGAAGTCGCTGACGCTGCTCAGTATTCCGCGGGATACATACGTCGAAATGCCCGGTTACAATACAATGGATAAGATCGGTCATTCCTTTGCGTACGGCGGGGTGGAACTGACCGTGAATACCGTGCAGAATCTTCTGGGGCTTCCGGTTGACGCGTATGCGGTTGTGAATTTTTCCGGATTCAAGAAAGTCATCGACGCGATCGGGGGCGTCACGGTGGAGAACTCTTTCGCGTTTACGCTGGATCAGTATTCTTTCCCCGAGGGGACGCTCACGCTGAACGGCGCGGAGGCGCTGGCGTTTTGCAGAATGCGCAAGGAGGACCCGGAAGGCGATTTCGGCCGCGCCCGCAGACAGCGAAGCGTGCTCGTCGCGGTGGCGAAAAAGCTGCAGACTTTGACCGGAGCGCTGAACTATCAGGATATTCTGAAGGCGGTTGAAAAAAACGTGCAGACGGATATCGATCTCAGTTCCGCTCTGGAAATGCTTTCCGCGTACAGCGGCTGTCTGAACAACGTGCACAGCATGGATACGATCAAAGGCTATGACGATGAAATTAACAGCGTCTACTATTATATGATCAATGAGGCGGACCTTCAGAAGGTAACCAATACGCTGCGGGCACATCTCGGACTGGAACCGGAGGTAAGCGCTGAAAGTTAGTCCGCGGCAGGGAGATGGGGAGTGCCATGACCAGTACAACGAAAGAAATCCTTGACCGGCTCGAGGCGGAATATCCGGAGGCCTGCTGCGAACTGCGGTATTCCACGCCTCTGGAGCTGCTTATCGCGACGGTGCTGTCCGCGCAGACGACGGATAAACAGGTGAACAAGGTAACGGAAATCTGGTTCCGGCAGTGCCGTACACTGGATGATTTTCTCGCGCTGTCGGTCGAGCAGATTCAGGACGCGATTCACACCGTCGGGTTTCATAACGCGAAAGCGCAGAACCTGTACAGACTGTTTCGGCAGCTGGCCTCCGAATTTCACGGAGAGGTGCCGCGAACGAGAGAGGAACTGATTTCGCTGCCCGGCGTCGGACGGAAAACCGCGAACGTCGTTCTGTCGAACGCGTATGGCATTCCCGCGATCGCGGTCGATACGCATGTTTTCCGCGTTGCCAACCGGATCGGTATGACAAAGGCCGACACGGTGGAGGAAACGGAAAAACAGCTGGAACAGGCGATCGATAAGGACCGCTGGACGAAGGCGCATCACCTTCTGATTTTTCACGGAAGGCGGTGCTGCAGCGCAAGAAATCCCCGCTGCGAATCCTGTGTGATTCGGACCTTGTGCGAGGCGGGGAAAAGCAGGAATTGAAAATTTAACGCATGGAGGACATGATGGACAAGACTGTATATTTGGAACAGTTGGTGAAGAGGGAAGGTTCGATTCTGGACTGGGTTAAGCGGATCGGCATTTTGGTGCTGGGAATTCTGCTCTGTTTTGTGCTGTGGTTTTTGCTGTCCGCTGTCGCGCCCTCTGTTTTAGCCGCGTTTTTCCCAGTGCTTTTTGCGCTGACGGTATGGGGAATCTGGATTTTCTGGCGGCGGCAGAGTAAGGAGTACGAATACATTTACACGGATGGCAATCTGGACGTCGACTGCGTGTATCACCGCGGCACGCGCCGCAGCATGGTTTCGATCGACTGCCGTGAATTTGAGGTCATCGCGCCGGCGGAGAACCCGGATTATCAGAAATTGTTTGAGAGAAAGTACGATAAGGTTTTGGACGCCGGACGCGGCGGCATCCGCGAGAATACATATATCGCGATCTGCAATCGCGAGAACCGGACCCTGAAGATGATGTTCGAGCCGAACGAGAGAATCCTTGAAGCCATGAAAAAATACATTCCCAGAAAGTTGATACTCAGACCGTAAAATGATGAAAAATTCCCGGAAAGCTGGTGCTAAGTCCGTAAAATGATGAAAATTCCCGGAAAGATGGTATCAGGACGCTAAAATGATGGAAAAAGAACAACTGCTGCGTTTGCTTCCGGATGTCGTTTCGGTCGCGAAGGACGCGGGCGCTAAGATGCGGGATCGGGCGGAGACGCAGATTTATGAAAAAGGCGGGCACGCCAATTTCGTAACGAGCATGGACCTTGCGATTCAGACGCAGATCATCGGCGCGCTTGCCGCGAAACTGCCGGAGGCGGAAATATTCGCGGAAGAGAAAAAGGAGAACCGGAAACCGGAGGGGCTCTGCTGGTTCATCGATCCGATCGACGGCACGAACAATTATATTCTCGGCTATCCTCATTCCAGCGTATCGATCGGGCTGATCGACCGGAACGAGGGCGTGCTCGGCGTGGTCTATGATCCGTACCTCGACGAGGTGTTCTGCGCGGCGAAGGGCTGCGGCGCCTATAGAAATCAGACTTCGATCCATCCTGTCCCGTGTCCGAAGGAGCAGTGTCTGATCGGATTCGGCACCTCGCCGTATCGGGTCGAACTGAGAAAGCGGACATTCCGGGCGGCGGAAAAGCTCTGTTCCCTCTACGCGGACGTGCGCCGGTCCGGTTCGGCGGCGCTTGACCTCTGCTATGTCGCCGCGGGCCGGACGGCGGGCTTTTTTGAATATGTGCTCTCCCCCTGGGATTACGCGGCGGCTTCCGTAATCGTCCGGGAAGCGGGCGCCGTGATTACGGCGACCTGCGGGGAACCTTGGACTTTTGACCATCCCATAGGCATCTGCGCCTATGCGGAGTATCTGGGGGACGAGTTTCTCCGGACGGTCAACCGGTTTGCCGAAGAGGAGGAAACGAACAAATGATAGTGGAACCGAAAGTTCGCGGTTTCCTCTGCCTGACGGCGCATCCGGAGGGATGCCGGGCCGGCGTCGCGAAACAGATTGCCTGTGTAAAAGAAAAAGGACGTTTTGCGGGTCCGAAGCGGGTGCTTGTTATCGGCGCGTCCATGGGATACGGACTGGCATCCCGGATCGCCGCGGCTTTTGGCGGAGGCGCAGCAACGCTTGGGGTGATCTTTGAAAAGCCCGCGCGGGGCAGCCGGACGGCGACGGCAGGCTGGTACAACACGGCGGCGTTTGAGGATTTTGCGAAGCAGGACGGACTGTACGCGCGAACCATCAACGGCGACGCGTTTTCAGACGCGGTGAAGGAACAGACGATCCGGGCGATCCGCGAGGACCTTGGCCGGGTCGATCTTGTGATCTACAGTCTGGCCGCGCCCCGGCGGACGTATACGCAAAACGGGGAGAGCGTTACCGCAAGTTCCGTTCTGAAACCGATTGGAAAGCCGTATACGAGCAAAACCATCGATCTTGCGACCCGGACCCTGCAGGAAATCACGATTGAGCCGGCGACCGAAAAAGAGACGGCCGATACGGTGAAGGTTATGGGCGGGGAGGACTGGAAAGACTGGATACTGGCCTTAAAGGCGGCGGATGTTCTGGACGACAGCGCGTTGACCATTGCCTATTCCTATATCGGACCCGCGCTCACGCATCCGATGTACGCCGACGGGACAATCGGACAAGCCAAAAAAGACCTTCGCAAAACGGCAAAAGATCTGTCAGGGGACGCTTCTTCGCCCTCGGTTCGGGCGTACATTTCCGTTAATAAAGCATTGGTAACGCAGTCGAGCGCGGCGATTCCGGTCGTTCCGCTCTACACCGCGCTGCTGTTTCGCATCATGAAGGAGAAGGGACTTCACGAGAACTGCATCGAGCAGATGGACCGGCTCTTTCGCGAAAAAGTCTATGGCTCGCGGGGCGTGGTGACCGATTCGGAAGGCCTGATCCGCATGGACGACCGGGAGCTGCGGGCGGACGTGCAGGCGCAGGTTGCCCTCGAATGGAAGCAGATTACGGCGGATACAGTCTCTTCCAGGCTCGATATCGACGGCTACTGGGCTGATTTTTACGCGCTGTTCGGCTTCGGGCACGAGGATGTGGACTACGGCGCCGACGTGAACACGCAGGTAGAGATTCCAAGCCTGAAAGAAGGCCGCAGCGCGTAAAATGAAAAAACAGCTGTGTGTAAAATGAAAAACAGCTGTGTGTAAAATGAAAAAACCC
>CAYUPA010000121.1:0-5914 GCA_964446565.1 uncultured Lachnospiraceae bacterium | reverse complement strand
AGAACGATCTGTACCGGAAGATTTCAACGGAGGAGTATGCCGCGGAAGCGTACAAACGGGCCTGCCGCTTTGCCGCGCTCGTGCAGAGGAAGAAAGAAAAACTTTCAAAAACTTGAGATAAATATAGTTTATGATTCCCGGGAGATTCTCATCAACTATTCGGACAATTCCGGGAATCAAAGCGACGGATCCGTCGATACAGAAGGCGATCCGATCGAGATGCTGATCGGTGAAGGGACGCCATTAACGAAGAATGCGGGAACTCCGATCAGACACATACATTATAAAAACGCCGCCTGTCTTCTGTACGACAGACGGCGTTTTCAGCGTGCGCGTGTTTCCCCGGCCTGTTTCCCTGCGGTTTTCAGCCGTTCAGCCTTTGGATAAAAATACGTCCTGTGTCGGCGATCGCCTTCAGAAATACAGGAATGAATTCCGGATCCATCCGGCCGGAAACGACCTGGGCGAAGGTCTCAAAGCTAAGATCGCCGTCGTATCCGATTTCTTTCAGCGCCGCGAGGAAATCGTTCCAGCGGATGTTGCCGACAAAAGGCATCAGGTGTTCGTCCCCGTTGCCGTCATTATCGTGAACATGCAGGCAGCGCAGCCTTTTTCCTACGGTCCGGATGTAATGCGTCATATTTTTATGCAGAAGATTCAGGTGCCCTGTATCCAGGCACAGCCCGAAGCAGGTCTTTCCGGCCATCTCGTTGAGCGTATCAACAGCCTTGCAGGCTTCAAATGGATTCGAGCAGTATCCCTCATAGCAGAATCCCCGAATGGCGGAAAAAAGGTTTTCCAGACAGACGGTTACCTGCGTTTCCTTAAGTACCGGAATCAAAGACGAATATAGGCGCATATTGAGTTCTTCAATTTTAGCCGGCGTAAGTTCCGGATGATCCGGAGAAGGCGAAATGCCGTGAATGACGAGGTTTTTGCAGCCGACGGCGTCGCACAGACGAATGCACCCTTTATAAATTTCAATCGCGTAATCGAGAAATCCGGGAACATCCTGGATGTACGCGGGAAACGGCGCGTGCGCCTGTGAGATGACAAGACCGTTCTTCCGGATTTCCGCTAATTCATCCCTGTAGTAGTCCATGATCTCTTCCAGAGGCTTTTCGAAAATGCATCCGGAGAGATCCCCTTTGCGCAGTCTTGCGACATCCCAGGCCGTGTCAATGTTCCAGTCGATTGCCTCGAATCCGAGATCCTTAAAAAGCTTATATCCCTTTTCAATTCCCAGATCCTGAACGACACAGCCGGTTTGAATGGTGAGAAGCATAAGAATTCCCTCTTTCTGTGAAATGTATCTATCGCCTGAAAATTGGCGATTCACTGTCGTCATTATAATTTGACGGAAAATAAAAAGCAAGCCCGCCGTGAAATATTCTGTTCAAACTTGTGTCCCGCTGTCATATAAACAGCTCTTTGGAGAGGCCGGGGCCAGGGGCAGGATTGCCCGCGCCGTATTGACTTTTCAGCTAAAAAGTATAGAATGATTTTAGCGAAAGCGAGAGGAGAAAGGTTATCTCTTTCCTTTATTGTATGCGTTCTCCTCATTGTCCTTCTCTATTGGCTGTTCCTGGCGGCGGCATCGCCTGGCGTTCGTATGGATAAGGAATACGAGAAGCCATCGGCCTTTTATTACCGCCTGTTAAATTCAGCGTATCGCTTCCTTCTGCAGCGGAGCAGGCATTAAAATTCATATATCACTTTATCAACGATTGTGAAGGCAGCATCCCGGCGCAGATCAGGATGCGGACGAATCAAAGGGAAAGCGTGCCTGACAGCAGCGTGCACAGGACAGCAGCGTGTACCCGGCTTTTCCCGTCCGCGTGGTTTTGGAAAAGCCTTGCATAACGAAAAATATATAATTAAGAGAGGAGATTTTCGTAATGGATTTTAAGGCAGACGTATTCAGGATTTTTGAAAAGGACTGGGCCTTGCTCACAGCCGGTACGATAGACCATTTTAACACCATGACCATCGGCTGGGGCGGCCTCGGCACGCTGTGGGGCAAGCCGGCTGCGACCGTGTATGTGAAGCCCATCCGCTATACCCATGAATTCATGGAGAAAAACGAGTATTTTACCGTCAGTTTTTATCCGGATACCTGTCGCCGCGCGCTGGGAATCCTTGGTTCTCTGTCTGGAAGAGACTGCGATAAGGTCGCGAAATCGGGGCTTACGCCGAAGAGTTTGCAGAATGCCGTTACATTTGAACAGGCGCAGGCAACGCTTCTCTGCAAAAAGATATACCGGCAGGATCTGGATACCTCGGCGATGCCGCAGGATGTCGCTGCGGCCTATTACACAACCGAAGCGGCGCACACAATGTATGTCGGAGAAGTCGTGGATGTGATCCGCCGTGATTGAGCGTCCGCGGGATGCTTGCGCCGTTTGCAAAGGGGAGTCCTGCAGCGCCGGCTCGCGGGCGCAAACCATGGGCGGCGCGATTGTTGACAGCCCGCATTTTTCCATGATATAATGAGTTCCTGCGGGTGGCCGTAAATACACAGTTTATGGAGGTAACGAAAATGGGAACACTTCGGGAAATCAAGCGTGAAATCAAAAAAGACAAGGACCTTCGCGGCCTTCTGGTTCGCTCCGATCGTCATGAGATTCTCCTGGACCTGGATGGGGATCGTGTTGCCGATATCGGATTGATTGATTCGAAGCATAACGGAGAGATTGATACACTTGCCTTTGATGTGACCGGCAGCGGCGAGTTCAATCTGTATTTCCATGATCAGGATGACAACGGCGTCCCCGATGTGGTGCTGTGGGGCGACGATGAATCGGAGACTCTGGAGGTTTTGGGCTGCGGCAAGGACGTGGAGGCGGCTCTGATCGACAAGGCTATCGCGGTGATGCAGCTGCTGGCGGCAGACACATTTCTGGCCGGCGATTTCCTCCGCAAAACGATCAGTTTGAACGAATTCGTTGAAACGATCCGCGAACAGCTTCCGGATGGGGTGGATCTTTCCGGCGGAAACGACGCGAAACCGAAAACCGGGTCCAAGAGCATACCCATCGAATAACGCGGCGGAAAGGAGCCGACTTTCCATGAATTCCTTTATTGAGACCGTGAAAGAGGCGGTCGGGCGGTATCGCGAAGAGATGCTGAAAGCGGAGCGGTATATCTGGAACCATCCGCAGACCGGCTTTAAGGAATGGAAGGCGAACGATTATCTAAAGCGGGTTTTTACCGAAATGGGATATGTGCTGACGGAAGCGGGCAATATCCCCGGGTTTTATTTTGATATCGATACCGGACGGAAAGGGCCGACGCTCTGTATTTTGGGAGAGCTTGACAGCGTGCTGTGCGCGGAGCATCCGGAGTGCGACCCGGACACGAAAGCGGTTCACGCGTGCGGCCATAATTGCCAGGCGGCGGCGCTGATCGGCGTAGCGGGCGGACTGAAAGACCCGCGGCTGCTGGACAGGATGTCGGGCAGAATTCGAATTATGGCGGTTCCTGCGGAAGAGCTGCTGGAACTCGGCGACCGCGTCCGGATGCGGGAGGAAGGAATCCTGCGGTATTTCGGCGGAAAGACGGAGTTTATATACCGCGGATACTTTGACGATGTTGATCTTGCGCTGATGATCCATTCCGGCGGAGCGGGCAGGGAACCGTCCATGCACCTTGACAGGGGTACGAACGGCGCGATTTCAAAGACGGTTCGGTATTATGGAAAGGCGGCGCACGCCGCCGGCGATCCGCAAAACGGAATTAACGCGCTGTATGCCGCGCATGTAGGGCTCGCGGCCGTCAATTCCCTGCGGGAAACGTTTGAGGATAATCAGTATGTTCGTTTTCATCCGATTCTGACAGAGGGCGGGATTATGACGAACAATATTCCGGCGCGCGCCACGATCGAGACGCACGTCCGGGCTGTCGATCTGGACGTTCTGCGCAAAACGAACGACAAGATCAACCGCGCGCTTACGGGCGCGGCCCTTTCGATGGGAGCGCAGATTGAAATCGACGACCTTGACGTCTATATGGCTGAGAAGAATGATCCGCGGCTTGGCGAGGTGATCGCGGAAATCGGCCGGGATTTCCTTGGTGAGGAGAATGTCAAAGTGACCGATACGGTGAGCCTCGGCAGTTCGGATATGGGCAATCTCTCCATGTTTTTGCCGGTGCATCAGCCGTACGGCTGCGGGGGCACGACCGGAGCGGGGCACGGCGCGGATTATCGAATCGTCAATCCTGAAAACGCCGTTGTTCTGCCGGCCATGATAGAGGCCGGTTCGGCCGTGGCGCTGCTGGAAAACGGCGCGGCGCGCGCGGGAGAGGTACTGGACCAGTTCCATCCTACGTTTCCGGACGGCAAAGCGTTCCTGAAGATGGTGGATGAAATGTGCACAACCAAAAAGCCGATCGTCTATCACGATAAGTCCGCCGAGGTAGACTGGCATTAAGCGCAGAAGTCCGCCGAGGCAGGCCGGTTTTTAAGCGCAAAAGTTTGTCGAATTTTTCTGGAAGCAGGTGCAAAAAACAGACAGGAGGCGTTTACATGAAAAACGTATTGCTGATCGCCGGCGGCGGCACGCTCGGAAGCTATACCTCGTTGGAGCTGCTGCGGACGGGCTGCGCCGTGGATGTGATCGCGCTCGAGGATTTGCGGTCCTATAACAGGAATCTGCGCTATATTCGGGAACGCGTAAGCGACGAACTGCTGCTGAGGCTGTTTCAGGAAAAGCGCTATGACGGGATTGTCGATTTTATTCACTATCCGGATATAGAGCAGTGGAAAGCGCGGTTCGACCTTCTGGCATCCCATACGGACCGGTATGTTTTTCTTTCGTCATACCGCGTTTACGCGGACGAGGAACACCCTCTGAGGGAGAGTTCCCCGCAGCTTCTGGACGTGTTCGGCGAGAGCGGTCTGCTCGCGCAGGATACGTATGGAATTCAAAAGTCCTACGCAGAACGGCATATCCTCGCGTCAAAGTATAAAAACTGGACGATCGTGCGTCCTTTGATTTCCTTTTCGCATTTTCGTCTTGATCTTGTGACGCTTTCGGGATCGCATCTCCTTCCGCGAGCGCTTGCGCATAAAAAAGTGCCGCTTCCGGAAGGCGCCAGAAAGCAGACTGCCGGTCTGGGCTGGGCGGGGAACGTCGGAAAGCTGATCGCAAGGCTGTTGTTTGCGCCCAAAGCCTGCTGCGAGGATTTCATCGTCGGGAATGATGAGAATCTCACCTGGGAAGAGATCGCCGCGGTGTATACCGAGGTCATGGGCCTTTCGTTCATCTGGGTCGACGATGCGGAGTATCTGAAAGCCTGCACGGGGAATTCGTATTCTGATCAGATTATTCTGTATTATGACAGGCTTTATAACCGTCTGGTGGACACGTCCAAGGCGCGGGAGGCCGTCGGCATGAAGAAAGACGAATTCGTCGGGTTCCGCGACGCTTTGATCTATGAGCTTTCACAGCTGGGCGCGGACGCTGTGCCGCGTTTTATTGAGAACGAGGCGTCCCGCGGGATCAACAGCCGGATGGACGCATGGCTGGAAACGCATGGAGGCGTTTACGCGGGAGCGGAGTAAGGCCCGTACATTTCCATGGCGACCGAAAGCAAGCCGCCGGAATGGGCATTGCCCTGTGCGCCAGACAGGGAGAGAACGGGTTACAATACGCAGGGGCCGGGACACCGCCATGGAAGCGGAGCCTCGGCCCTTTTTACTATTCGCTCTTTTTCATGATTCGTTCTTTTTGTGATGCTTTACGCCAGGTCGCGCGGCCTGCTCTGCCTGACATAAAAAGCGGGAACCGGAGGATTGCTTACCGGCAGATCTCCGATTCCCGCTTTTTATTTTCTCATTTGCCAAGCACGACCTTGCACGTCTTTTTATAGCATCCGATGCCGTATTTGAGGATGGTTTCCATCCCGTCATTCC
>CAYUPA010000120.1:0-5922 GCA_964446565.1 uncultured Lachnospiraceae bacterium | reverse complement strand
CTCGCCCGCCGCGATCCGCGCTACGTCGGACGCGCAAAGGCTGTCCGCGACGCCGCTCCGGAAACCTTCACAGACGTCCTGCGGCAGTTCGGCGTGCGGGATGCGGGCGGCATACAGATCGGTTCCTGCATATTCGCCAACAAACCCGGCGACGGCTCCGCGCGCGAACAGGCCGCGTCCTGTCAGAAGGTGCTGGGCGGTCTTGCCAACCTTTGTTATGAATACGCGACGAAGCGGTACCGGAGCAACTGCATCAACTGGGGCATCCTCCCGTTTACCCTCGAGGCGGATACGCCGTTTCCCTATGAAGCGGACGACTGCATTTATATTCCCGATGTCCGGAAAAAGTTAGAGAACGGCGAGGAAACCTTTGAGGCCCGCGTTCTTCACGGCGGACGCGTCACGCCTCTTACTTTATATATAAAGGGACTGACGCAGACGGAACGGGAAATCCTGCTGGACGGCTGTCTTATGAACTACTACGCGAATCGCAGGGGAGGAGAATCCCATGACTGAAATGCAAAGAAGCAGAATTGCATGGCTGAAATGCAGGGGAACAAAATCCCATGACTGAAATGCAAAGGAGGATAGTTATATGCCTAAAATTCAGATGAAAAACCCCGTCGTCGAGATGGACGGCGATGAAATGACCCGCGTCCTCTGGCGGATGATCAAGGACGAACTGCTGGCTCCTTTTGTGGAACTGAATACCGTTTATTATGATCTTGGCCTGCCGCGCCGCGATGAAACCAACGATCAGGTTACGCACGAGGCCGCCGAGGCCATCAAAAAATACCACGTCGGCGTGAAGTGCGCGACCATCACTCCGAACCAGCAGCGGGTTGAGGAATATAACCTGAAAGAAATGTGGAAAAGCCCGAACGCTACGATCCGCGCCATTCTGGACGGCACCGTTTTCCGCGCCCCGATCCTGATCAGCAGGATTCATCCTTCCGTGCGAAGCTGGAAAAAACCGATCACAATCGCGCGTCACGCGTACGGCGATGTGTATAAAGCGTCCGAAATGCGCATTACCGCGCCCGGCAAAGCGGAGCTTGTATTCACCGCGCAGGACGGAACCGAAACGCGCAGCCTGATCTGCGATTTTGAAGGCGGCGGCGTTCTGCAGGGAATGTACAACCTGGATGCCTCGATTCGCTCCTTTGCACATTCCTGCTTCAAGTACGCGATCGAGACGCGGCAGGACCTGTGGTTTTCAACCAAAGACACCATTTCAAAGCAGTATGACCAGACTTTTAAGCTGATTTTTCAGGAAATCTACGAAAAGGATTATAAGGAAACCTTTGAATCGCTGGGCATCTCTTATTTCTATACGCTGATCGACGACGCGGTCGCCCGCGTCATTCGGTCCGAGGGCGGTTACATCTGGGCCTGCAAGAACTATGACGGCGATGTGATGAGCGACATGGTTTCCACCGCTTTTGGGTCGCTGGCCATGATGACGAGCGTCCTCGTAAGCCCTGACGGCAACTTCGAGTACGAAGCGGCGCATGGAACCGTAACGCGCCATTACTATCGATATCGAAACGGAGAGCCGACCTCCACCAATCCGATCGCCACGATTTTCGCGTGGAGCGGTGCCCTGCGCAAGCGGGGCGAACTGGATGGCGAGACGGCGCTTGTCAGTTTTGCAGAAAAATTAGAAGCCGCCTCCCTTAAGACCATAGAAGACGGCTTCATGACGAGGGACCTCGCCGGCCTTTGGGAAGGCGACGCCCCGATCATTCTGAACAGTCTGGAGTTCATTCAGAAGATTCGGGAGAATCTGATCCTTTCCCTGTAAGGCAGGCTCCCTGATTATTTCCTGTAAGGTGAGCGCTTCGATTATTTTCTGTAAGGCGAGCGCCCTGATTATTCCCTGTAATGCGAGCGCTCTGATTACTGAACTCTCGATTTGCGGTACAGACCGATAAGCAAAAGCAGGAGGGGTATGCAGAACATACCGAGACTCCACCCTGAAATGGCGGATTTCGTCATCCTGACGGAATAATCCGCCATTTCTTTCGTCCCGTAATCCGGAATTTTCGCGCCGCAGGCGCCGCGCAGCGTCTCGGCGATCAGATCGATATCCGCGTTTTGAATCTGCTCGTTTATGCTGGAAACCAGCATGGACGAGGAGGCAAACCAGTCGATCCGCGCACCGGTTTCCTTATTTTTCAAGGTGACGGCAAGATTGAAAGGCCCTGTCAAGTCCCCGTCGCTCTTCTCCATCGACTGGCTGGTCAGTTCTTTCAGATACGCGCTCTCCGAGCTTTTAAGAATCACGTCCGCCTCCACCTGCGCGGGAGGATCCTCAATCCGGATGCCGTGCGCAAGCGTCAAAAGCGGCGGCGTTCCGTGTCCTACAATGAAATCCGAAACCTCTTCGCTCCCTGCCGCCGGTACGATATAATACGGATTCTGCGCGTCGATCATATACCCGCTGTCCCCTTCGAAAACGACGCCGTTTTCCTTTTGCGCGCCGTAGGAGCCAAGCACCCTGTTAAGATTCGGCGTCTCGGTTTCGAGCGCGTCCGACACCAGAAGAAGATAATGCCCCTCTTCAAGGTAGGCTGAAAGGGCGTCGGCCTCCGCCTCCGAAATATCCTCCTTTGCCCCCGCGATCAGGACCCCGACGCCATCCTCCGGAATTCCGTCCTCCATGGCGAAGGATTCAATTTTCACGCCGGCCTGCTGCAGGATGTTTTTTATGGAATCGTCAAGCGGCTCCTCTTCATGGTCCGCCGCGGCGTACAGCACGGGCACGTTCGGAGAGGTGAGCTGATACACCGCGGCGCTTACCTGCTGCTCCAGCAGATAGGTGCCTTCGACCTTGCGCGTCTCCTCGTTGTAGACATATTGATAGGTTTCCTCCATCAAAAGAGTGCGGCTGTCGGAGGCAGTTTCCACGATGATTTGTTCGGTCTGCCCGCCGGTTTCCCTGCGGAAGGTCACACGGCGGCATTCGTCCGCATAGCGTTCCAGCAGGGCGTCAACGGTTTTGTTGCCGTTATCGTCCTCTGTAATATGCCGCAGCGTTACATCTTCATCCAAACTCTTCAGAAGATTTTGAGTTTCTTCCGAAAGCGTAATCAGCTTTCCCTTTGTGGTATCCAGCACGGTCCACGAAACCGGAAGAAGCCACAGAACAATGCCGAGCAGCAGGATGAGCGTGACGGCAATGTACGCGGCGGTTCTTTTTTTCGATTTCATTCCTTTTTCATCCCCCTTCCGGCAAAGCCCCGGCAGGCGAGCAGCAGACAGAGCGCAGCGAGCGCGAGATACAGAGCGAGCGCGCGCAGGTCCAGAATTTCTACGCTCAGATACCGGTACTGGTAAAAAACGGAGCAGTTCCGCAGAATGGTCCGGATCGGGTCCGGCAGTTTCGCCGCGACGGACGGCAAAAGCAGATCGATCGTCAGCAGGCAGAAGGTCATGACGGCCGACATCCAGGAACGGCCGACATAAACGGATACGAGGAATCCGACCGCTATCAGGCTGATTCCAAGGAGCCAGAAACCAAAAATCGCGGCGTAGCTGCTGATCCAGTTCACATCCCCGTACAGTCCGAGAACAACAGGCAGAAGGCAGATCAGAAGAAAGGGAGCCGAAAACGCCGTCAGGACCGCCGCGAATTTCGCCGCCGCGTAAGCGCTTTTATCGCCCCGAATCGCATCGATATAGCGGACGGTCCCGCTTTCGATCTCGCCCGCGACGGCCCGCATACTGATAAGCGGCGCCAGAATCACATAGAACGGCAGGATTGTGTTTAACATTCTTCCAATCCGCACATCCGCGCCGTTAAAATTCAGGATCAGCACGCCGAAAGCTACCGCCGCAAGGACGACCGCGGCAATCGCGAAACCGGACAGCCCCCTGTACAGCGATTTCAGTTCTTTTTTATATACGGTCCGAAACATTATTTTTTCTGACCTCCTTCATAATCCGCAAGGATCTGTTCGAGATCGTCCTCCTCACGGCGTTCCGCCTCCCTGACTGCACCGTAAAGTTCCGGATGGTCCTCTTTAAGCGTCTCGCCCTGCACGTCCAGCAGTTCGCCCTGCGCAAGCAAATACAGGGCGTCCGCGTTTTGCGCGGAAAATTCCGGATCAAGCCCCAGAACAAGAAGGGGATAATTTTCCCGCATCTTCAGGATCATCTCGTAAATCCGCTTCGATTCGTCTCCGGCAAGGTCCTCCGCCGGAAAGAAAAGCAGAATCGCGTCCGGTTCGCCCATCATCGTCTGCGCCATGACGGCGAGCCGTTTCTCCGACGGGGCCATGGATTTTGCCATGAAGCGGTTCGCGAGAGCCTCGAGCCCGTACTGCGCAAGCAGAGCCGCCGCCTGCCGGTCCGCCTCCTTTTTCCGCATTCCCTTCAGCATCCCCATGTAAGCCATCCACTCCGCTGTCTTCATGTCCGCGAAGACGGGCGCGCCGGACGGCATATATCCGATCTGGCCGTCAAAGATAACGGCGCCGGAAACGGGCTTCTTCTGCCCGGACAAATACGGCTCCAGAGCCAAAAGCGCCTCCCGGTCTTCCGACAGGATCACGGAAAGTCCGGCATCCACCGGGAAAGAGGCAGGCTTTTCCAGCTTTTTACAGACTAATTCACTGATCTGATACAACATTCATCCTCCCTTTTCGCAGTCTCCTTCATCAATTCCCGTTCAGTATAGCACATTCTGACGGGAAAATCGACTTCTATTCTTTTTCGCCTTTATATTTTTTACGCGGAGCGGACGGAAAGCCGCTATTGAAAAAAAACCGGAGAACACAAAAGGCCTGACCAGCCAGTATTTACTGCCGATCAGGCCCGGTAGGAACAATATCCGACAACATAGGGTTTGGTTCCTGCCGGTTTCGCAAAATTTACCGAAAAATGCTGCTGTTAAGCCTTCCTTATCTGAACGGCATTGCAGCAGCTCGGGATAATAGAGGGAAAGTGGTATTTTACGTACTCAAATATGCTCTGCTCGCTGCGACTATATTTAGGAACAGCAAACCCAACTGTGCGTTTGCCAATTCCAATTACTGAGTAAAATGTAAACAAAAAATGCAGAAAAAAGTGCAGGCAAAAAGGCAGGGAGAAAGCCATAGCTTCTATTTACCATGGCTTTCTCCCATTGAGACTTCCTTATGATTCAGATTTTAAATTGGCTGTGAATGGTAACATTTTATGATTCGGGATTTAATTCTAATCGGCTCTCGTCCGTTATTCCGGCGCAAGACCGGCTTCAAATTCAAGCAGAGTAAAGAGATTCCAACCCGCCCATATGGAACGGGCGCCCAAGTCATAGGCTTCCTGAAACAGGGCATCGGTATCGGCAGAGGACCAGTTGCATATTCCAAACAGCAGGTCCGGATACTGATCGTGAAGTTCCTTGATCTGCGATTTTTTCCCTTTCCAAAGCTTGCTGTATTCTTCTCCATTCGCTATGGCTACTGCTACGTTGGTCAAGGTATTCTGCCGTAGCTTTTCTATATCCTCGGTTACCTTGGTTACGGTGGTTTCATCGGTTAGGTCCTGCCAAAAAAGACAGTGAAGATACATATCTTCTCCCGTCGCCTCACTGATTTGCTTCTGGAGCGCCAGCGTATCATCGACGTTACCCGTACCTTCACCGAGTAGCACGGACGATGCATTTCCGGTCTCAAGCATAATCGGAAGCAGTGTATACTCCTTTCCCTGCAGATCGCTGTAGCCTATCCTTTTGTCCTTGAACTCCAGTTTGATGAACACCCTTCCTTTGCAGACCGTTAGGACCTCTTTCAGCGTCGCTATCTTAAACGGCGTTACGACCGTTCCGCACCAGTTGTCCATCCTTGTCAGATTCAACGTTGTCAATTCCTCATAAGTCCAGTCTGATACTTCGTACGAAACCGGAAACCCGTCCTTTCCCGCAAACTCTTCTACGTT
>CAYUPA010000119.1:2303-5954 GCA_964446565.1 uncultured Lachnospiraceae bacterium | reverse complement strand
GCTCAAACTTCAGCAGCGGCAGGGTCTGCGGGTTCAGCATTTCCTGCAATTCGTCAATCATCAGCTTCTCCTTTCTCTGCTCACAGAGTTACTCAGCATAAAAAACGGGGTCTGCGGCAATTCTTTCCTTCTCCGCGGTAAACCTCTTCAAAAATGTCCCGCGCCCTGCGCGAAGGCGCTCCCTTCCAAAGCCAATAGAAACGGAGGATTCTCATGCAAAATCAATTTGCAAGAACGGAGCTTCTCTACGGAACGGAAGCCATAAGAAAACTTTCCGGCGCGCGCGTCGCCGTCTTCGGTCTCGGCGGCGTCGGGGGCTATGCGGCGGAGGCGCTTGCCCGCTCCGGAATCGGCGTTTTAGACTTGATCGACGGCGACAGGATCGAACTGACCAATCTGAACCGACAGATTTACGCCACCTGGAAAACCCTCGGCGCCTACAAGGCCGACGTAGCCGCCGCGCGGACCAAAGACATCAATCCGGAGGCCGTTGTCCATCCCCGCCGGATTTTCTACGGGCCGGAAACGGCTGACCAGTTCTGCTTTTCCGATTATGATTACATCGTGGACGCGATCGACATGGTCACCGGGACAATCGAACTCGCGGTAAACGCGCGGGCCGCCCGCGTCTCCATCATCAGCTGCATGGGCGCCGCGGGCAAGACGGACCCCACGGCGTTTGAGGTCGCGGATATCTACAAAACCTCCGTCTGCCCGCTTGCCAAAGTGATGCGAAAAGAACTGAAAAAACGCGGCATTCCCGCCCTTAAGGTTGTTTATTCACGGGAAAGCCCGATTGCCCCGCGCGGGGAAAGCCCAGACGAAGCCGGTCCGCAGGAGGAACGCGCCTGCCGCCCGCTGCCGGAAACCGAACGGAGGCGCCGGCGCCCGGCACCGGGTAGCAATGCCTTTGTTCCCGCCGTGGCCGGCCTGATTCTCGCCGGCGAGGTCGTCAGGGATTTAATCCGGATTTTGTAGCCAGATTCTCCCAGACCGCGCTCAGCACTTCGCCGATCCTGTCCCGGAAGATAAGGCTTGCGTTCTCGTCGTACGGCGTCGCGTCCCTGTTGATCAGGACGATGTCCCTGCCCTTAAAATAGCGCAGAAAGCCAGCCGCCGGATAGACCGCGAGCGACGTGCCGCCAATGATCAAAAGCTGCGCGCGCTCAATCGCGCCGACCGCGGATCGGACGGTCCTGTCGTCGAGCGGCTCCTCATACAAAACCACATCCGGTTTGATAATCCCGCCGCACAGGCCGCAGGTGGGAATTTTCCCTTTCAAATCTCTGACGCGCTGCAGAGGATATTCCGCGCGGCACCGGGAACAATGATACCGGGCGACCGTGCCGTGCAGTTCGATTACGTTCCGGCTGCCCGCCTTCTGATGCAGTCCGTCGATATTCTGCGTAATCACAGCGTCCAGAAGGCTGTGCCGCTCCAACCGCGCCAGTACGCGATGCGCCGGATTGGGATCAGCCTCCTGCTGCAAAAAGTATGTATAGTAAAAATCATAGAAGACATCCGGATGCTGTTCAAAAAAAGTATGGCTCAGAATGGTTTCCGGCGGTACGCCGTACTGATGCACGGTTTGGTACAGCCCGTCCTCGCTGCGGTAGTCCTTAAGTCCGCTTTCGGTCGACACCCCCGCTCCGCCGAAAAACACCGTACTTTGGCTCTCCAACACCATTTTCGCGAAAAGTTCCGTTTTTTGCTGATCCATGCTGCGTCCTCCCCTGCGGGATCCTTCGCCTGATCCCGCCTAAGCTGCCAAACCGCTGTTTCCGCCTCCGCCCGCGCCGGACGGGTCCTTATCACGCGCCGAACTCCTTCTGCACCGCTTTAAGCGCGGCGAGGATCACCTTGTCCATGTCGTAATACCGGTATTCGCCGAGCCGTCCGCCGAAAATCACGCTGTCCTCCTTTTCGGCAAGGGCGGCGTATTTTTGATACAGCGCGGTGTTTCTTTCGTCGTTCACAGGATAATAAGGCTCCGCTCCTTCCGTCCATTCCATCGGATATTCCCTGGAAATAATCGTCGTTGGCTGCGTGCCGAACTCAAAAAACTTATGCTCGATAATGCGGGTATAAGGCGTCTCGGCGTCCGTGTAATTCACCACAGCGTTGCCCTGAAAATTGTCCGCAGCAAGCTCCTCGGTTTCAAAGCGCAGGCTTCTGTACTGAAGATGACCGAAACAAAAGCCGAAATAGGCGTCGATCGGACCGGTATAGACAATCCTGTCCGCGAGGGCGTTCCATTTTTCCGGACTTTGCAGATAATCCGTCGCAAGGCGCACGTCGCAGTCCTTCAGCATTTTCTGAACGATCTGCGTATAACCGCCGATCGGAACGCCCTGATACGGATCGTTAAAATAATTATTGTCGTACGTCAGGCGCACCGGAAGGCGCCTGATGATAAAGGCGGGCAGGTCCCTGCACTGTCTCCCCCACTGTTTTTCCGTATACCCCTTAATCAGCTTCTCATAGATATCCCGTCCGACTAAGGAAATCGCCTGCTCCTCCAGATTCTCCGGCTCCTTTTGAATTTCGGCGCGCTGCTTCGCGAGAATCGCCTGCGCCTGCGCCGGCGTAACAATATTCCACATGCGGGCGAAGGTGTTCATATTAAAGGGCAGATTGTAAAGCTCGTCATGATACCGGGCGATCGGCGCGTTCGTAAAGCGGTTGAACCTGGCGAAGCGCTGTACATACTCCCAGACGGACGGGTCGTCGGTATGGAAAATATGCGCCCCGTAGACATGAACATTGATGCCGCTTCGTGTTTCCGTATAGATATTGCCGGCGATGTGGTTCCGCTTTTCCAGCACGAGACAGCGCTTCCCCCTTTGAACCGCTTCCCGCGCGAATACGGCGCCGTAAAGCCCCGCGCCGACGATCAGATAATCGTACTGTTTTTTGTCTGCCATGCTTTCTCATACCTCCTTCAGATGCGTGAGCCTGTGCAGCGCGCGGGTGCTTAAGACATAGGAAATCCAGGAGTCCCATTCCGCGTCCTTATACTGCACCAGAATCACCCCGTCGAATTCCAGCCCTTTCGCGAAATAGACCGGAATCACGGCAAGTTCCCCGTTCATCGTATCCCGCTCGCTCCGAACCATGTCAAAAACCTCTCCGCGCCGCCGCAGGGCCGCCCCGATGCGTTCCGCCTCCGAAGCCGTTTTGCACAAAAGAGCGATCCGCTCGCAGCCCTTCTTTCGCATGGCCGCAAGCGATTCGCAAAGCGCCCCGTCAAGTTCCGCCTCCGAAGCGAAGGTCCCGGTTTCCACAGGATCGCCCTCCCGGTCGATCGCTTCCGCCCCATTCGCCTCCGGAAGAAAGGCGGACGCGTAGCGGAGAATCTGCGGCGTGCTGCGGTAGCAGCGCGTAAGCTCATAATACTTGAGGCTTTCGAGTTCCGCAGGCCTCATCAGCTTTTTCCAGCAGCTCATCATGGAAACAAACGCTTCGCCCCGGATTCGCTGATGCACGTCGCCGACGATCGTATAGCTCTCGGCGCCGGTCAGATATTTGAGCATCAGGAACGCGAACGCGCTCACATCCTGCGCCTCGTCGATCACAAGGTGACGGACGGGATAGGCTCCGCGCCGGTTCAGCTTGCTGTAAAGATACAGCATCGCGCAAAGGTCCTCCTCG
>CAYUPA010000119.1:0-2293 GCA_964446565.1 uncultured Lachnospiraceae bacterium | reverse complement strand
GGTCTGCCCTCCTCCTGCTCAATGAACTCCGCGTACCAGTCTTCGGGATCGGGGACCGGATAGAGCGTCCGCAGCGACCGGATGCAGACATAGACCTCCTTGCAGTACCGGCGGATCACCTCGTAATACTCCTCTTTCAGCGCGTTCCCCCGGTAATAATCGCCTTCCTTCTCCGCCTGCCGGATTCGCGCGCGGTACGCCTTGATCAGCTTTCGTATTGTGTCGTTGCGTAGGTCCTTAAGACGATGGACAATCAGGCGCGTAATCTTCTGAATCCGCCGCAGATACGGCAGCTTGGCGTGCGTCGTGAAGAACAGCTGGTTGCGTTCGTCAGCGCTCATCAGCACATGTTCCTGAAAAACGAGGTCCTCCCTGGCCGTCTGCCTTTCCTCGTACCGGCGGAAGGCGGCGTCGATCTCGCTCTTAAAAGATGCCGCCGTCTTGCGGGCAAGCGATGTAAGAAACGAGGCGTCTCCCCGTCCGATGTTCGCATAGTATTCTTCCGCGCTCATGACCGGGCGGCGCGGAGAGACAAGCTCCCCTGCAAGGTCCTGCACCGTCGTCTGAAACGCGCCGTTCTGCTCGCCAAGATCGGGAAGGACGTCGGAAATGTACTCCATGAACAGCCGGTTCGGACCGAGGATCAATACGTTATCCTTGAGCCGGTCCCTGTAGTTGTAGAGCAGATAGGCGGTCCGGTGCAGAATGACCGTCGTCTTGCCGCTGCCCGCGACGCCGTTCAGCATGACGTTATGCTCGAGCGGCTCGCGGATGATGTCGTCCTGCTCTTTCTGAATCGTCGCGATGATGTCTTTCAGACGGCTGCCGCTGTTGCCGGAGAGCACCATCTGCAGAATATCGTCCTTAATATCAATCGCGGAATCGAACATGCCCTTGAGCTGTCCGTTTCGCAGGATGTACTGGCGGCGCTTCAGGAGATCAACCTCAAACGAGCCGGAAGGCGCCTTATAGGTCATGCGGCCCAGTCTCTGCTGATAAAATAACGAGGCGACCGGCGCGCGCCAGTCGAGAATCAGAGGCTCCCCCTGACGGCTCAGACCGCTTTTGCCGATATAATACGATTCCTTTTCGGGTTCTTCCGGGTCCCGGAAACAGATCATGCCGAAATAGGGCTGGTAATACATACGGCTGAGTTCCCGAACCCGTTCATAGGCCGCCGTATAGTTGGCCTCGCGCACAGGGCTTTCCTGATTCATCATAAAATGCTGGCGCTGCGGAACCTCCTCAAAGAGAAATTTGCGGTAATCCACAATCTCATGGCGCATATCGCTCAGGCCCTTCAGGCGGGTTTCCATTTCCTGTTCAATATACGCCTGAATCTCCCGCAGGAACTCTCTCTCCTGCTCAATCGTTTTATCGCCATTCTGCCCGATTGCGGCATCGTCATCCTGCGCAGTCGTTTTATCGCCGTCCCGCCCGACTGTTGTCTCTCTCTCCTGTTCGATCGTTGTATCAGTACTCTTCTCCATCGCAGCCCTCGCTCCAGTTCGCTTTATCGGTATCAGAAACCGTCCTCATACACGCCGCCGCCGATAAATTCGCGCAGAATCGAAGTGTCGGGAACAATCTCCGAACTGACACCCAGAAAATAATCCAGAAATTTAATCAGACGCCTTGCTTCCCCGTATTCCGGCTCATGCCGGCCGATGCCGAACAGCAGCGGCTCCGCGTACTGTTTTAATATCGCAAGCTCATAGATATGCGCGGAATTGAACATCACATCCGCTTCCTCCTGAAAGGGAAAGATGTTACGGTCCTCTCCTTCGCGCACCGACGGCCAGAGAGAAATCGTCCGCGCGGCGGACGTGCCCCGGTACTGATGGTCGCGGACGATCCGCCGCAGCAGCCGCCCGTCCGTCGTCGGAATCCGGTTGTGATCATCGATGTTGATCAGCGTCAGAGCGCTGATGTAAATCTTAAATTTCTGATCCCGCGGAATCCGTTCCGTCAGCTTTTCATTGAGGCAGTGAATCCCCTCCACCACAAGCAGGTCCCTGTCGCCGAGGCGGAGCGCGTTTCCGCCCCACTCCCGCTTTCCGGCCTTGAAATTGTAGGTGGGAATCTCGACCGTCTCACCCTGAAAAAGCGCCGCAAGGTCCCGTCCGAACTGCGCCAGATCGAGAGCCTGAAGGCTTTCGTAATCCGGTTTCCCATCCGCCCGGTACGGCGTTTGCCCGCGGTCGACAAAATAATTGTCCACGGAAATCACATGGGGCCGCAGCCCCTCCGCCATCAGCTGAATGGACAGCTTTTTCGCGAAGGTCGTTTTCCC
>CAYUPA010000118.1:1906-6037 GCA_964446565.1 uncultured Lachnospiraceae bacterium | reverse complement strand
AGATTAAATGCAACGCTTTTGAAAAACGCCGTTGCATTTACTTTGACGATTAACCTCCCGTAAAAAAACGAAATCCTGCCCGGGGAATCCATTGCTGAAAAGGCGGGACTATGCTATAATGCACAAAACGGCATCGCAGCGTTCCGCCATGAAACCATAGATTCTTACGGATGGAGGTCTCCCCTTGGAAAAAATCATCGGCTTTATCAGGAAGCACCCGCACTGGATTGTCTGCATCCTTGCTCTTGTTCTTACATTTATTTTCCACATTCCTTTTTATTTTCTTCTGCTCTTCTATCTCGCGTACGCGATTCTTATGTATTTCGTCCATTTTGCGTCATGCGTCGGCATGACCGCGTATCTTATGGATTCGTTTCTGCACATGCATAAGGCCGCCGTTCCCCTGTACCGCTACGCCGCGAGGCACGGAAGCAAAAACATATACGGTCTGCTCGCCTACGGGTTGTATCTGCTCCGGAACTGCGAGTACGAGGAGTCGCTCGCCGTATTCGAGAGAATACTCACGATTACGGACCCGAAATCCATGCTGATCAAGTACGCAAGACAGGATTTTGCCATCGCCCTTTGGAAAAACGGCCGGCTTGACGACGCGATCTCGACGATGGAGCAGATGCTCAAAGACTATGAGTTCTTCAGCATCGACTTTTACACGACGCTTGGTTATTTTTACATAGAAGCCGGCGATTACGAAAAAGCGACGGAATATACGAATAAGGCGCTGGAAGAGGACGAAGCCCACGGCCCCGCCTATGATAATCTGGGGCAGATCGAATTTCGCAAGGGAAATTACGAAGAAGCCAAAAATCTGCTTCTCCGGGCTCTCGATCTGAAAGATACAATGGCGGACAGCAAGTACTATCTTGGGTTAATCTATGAGGCCGCCGGCGATACGAACACAGCCCGCGACTTTTTCACGGCCGCGCACGAATCGCAGATCACAGGGATGAACACCGTGTCCCGGGAAACGATCGACGCAAAGTATCACGAATACGTGGATTCCGCTTCCTGAACCTTACGCCGCAGTCTATGCCCTGACCCCGCGGACTAAGCCTTACGCCGCTGCCTGAGCGCCTCGTACAGCAGGACCGATGCCGCGACGGAGGCGTTCAGCGACTCCGCATGTCCCGGCATCGGTATTTTTACAAGATCAGTGCAAAGCGCGGCAGCCCCTTCGCTCAGGCCGGCCCCCTCGTTCCCGATCCAGAAGGCCGTCGGCCCTTCGTAGGAGAGGTCATAGCAGGACGTCTCCGCTTTCACATGCGCGCCGACCTGCCTCGCTCCCTGTTCTCTTAGAAACCGCGCCGCCTCCGGCGCGGTTTCTACCGTTACAAACGGAATGTGCAAAAGAGACCCCATCGCCGCGCGAATCGCTTTTTCATTATAAAAATCCACGGTCCCCCTTATGCAGAGGATGCCGGAGGCGGAGCAGGCGTCAGCGGTCCGAAGGATCGTCCCGGCGTTGCCGGGGTCCTGCAGCCTTTCAAGCACGATCCATAGCGAGGCTTCTGATTTCAAATCCCCAAACGTATAGGGACGGCGCCGGACGACGGCCAGAATTCCCTGCGGATGCTGCGTACCCGCGATCTTCGCAAAGACGCTGTCCCCCGTCCGGCATCGGAACGCTTCCTTCCATACGCTCTCTTTCGCGCCGCAAAGACGCTGCTCCCAGTCCGGATTCTTCGCGGCGTACGAATCGGAAACCCACACGCTCTCGGCGCGCCATGGATCGCAAAGTTCCTCCACGGCCCGCATTCCTTCAAGAAGAAACAGGCCCTCCTCCCGCGCCGCGGCCGGGTTGTGAAGCGCGGCAAGGCGGCGGATGCGGTCGTTTTTCAGGCTGTCGATGCGATGAATCATGCCGCGCTCTCCTTTCTTTTGGTTCGCTGAAAAAATAAAGGCGGATACGGGAATCGTACTGTCCCGCATCCGCTTTCTTTTAGTCCATAACGTAAGGCAGCAAAGCGAGATGCCTTGCGCGCTTAATCGCGATGGTCATCGCGCGCTGATGCTTCGCGCAGTTGCCGTTGATACGGCGCGGCAGAATCTTGCCTCTTTCCGAAATATATTTCCGAAGCTTCGGAACATCCTTGTAGCTGATCTTCTCAGCCGGATCGGCACAGAATATGCAAACGCGCTTTTTATGATGCATCGGTCTTTTCTTCATCGGGTCTGTAACCGGCATTGCAACTTCCTCCTTTATTCCTGTTCAAATTGGAAATTCGGAATTCAAACCTCGGAATTTATAATCCGAAATCCGATCTCCGGATTCAAATTGGAAACGGGCCTTCCCGCGGCACGCTTCCCCGCTCCGTTCGCGGTCAGAACGGAAGGTCCTCATCGCCCTCGATCTCTTCATCGATCGGCATGAACCCGTCGTTTCCGCCGTCCGGAGCCTGATTATACTGCGCCGGATTCGGCGCGGAACCGCCGGAAGACGGCGCCTTGCTGTAGGACGATGAAGACCGCGAAGGCGAAGACGGAGGAGCCTGATTATAGGAAGGACCGGGCGCGAAATCGCCGCTGCCCTGCCCCGCGGCGCGTCCCTCAAACGACGCGCGGCTCTCCGCAAAATGCTGCTCGCTCACGACGACATCCGTACTCCAGCGGCGGTTGCCGTCCTTATCATCATAGCTGCTGATCCGCAGCTCTCCGACCACGGCGACCATCATGCCCTTTTTGAAATACCGGCCGGCGAATTCGCCGCGGTTGCCGAAGGCCACGATATTGATAAAATCCGCGTCCGGCTCGCCTTCCCTCTTATAGGAGCGGTTCACCGCGAGCGTGTAGCGGCAGACCGCCGTCTGCTGGCCGCCCTGCGAGTACCGTACCTCGGGGTCTCTCGTCAAACGTCCCATCAAAATGACTTTGTTCATCACAAAACCTCCTCTTCCGGCCTTGTGCTATTTCTGCTCTTCAAGATTCACAATCAGGTAGCGAAGAACGGTTTCCATCATAATGCGCAGGTCCTGTTCGAGAGCGACCGGCATCGTCGGCTCCGCGTCAACCTGAATAAAGTAATAGAAGCCCTCGGTCTCCTTGCGGATTTCGTACGCCAGACGGCGCCTGCCCCACTCCTCTACGTTCGTTACCGTACCTTCGTATTTCGCAATATAGCCCTTAATCTGCTCGACGACCGCGGCTCTTTCCTCATCGGTCAGCTTCGCAGAAAGCACCAGTGCGACTTCATACTTGTTCACTTGCTACACCTCCTTCTGGTCTTTGGCCCTTTCTCTGAAAAAGAGCAAGGATGTTAACTCGAAGTGCCATTATAACACGTCCGGCCGCGTTTTACAAGACATATTCATCGTATCTTCCGCAAAAAAAGTACGCGTTTTTTCGCCGCAAATTGTAAACAATTTGTTAATTTTTTGTTTCCATAAGAAACTGACGGATCGCTTCCCGTAAAAACGGGACGGGAACCGGAATGGCATAGCCGCCGTCCGCTGTCGTATGAACTTTTCCGATTCCGTCCAGCAGAATGAATTCGGCGTTTCCCTCTTTCGCCTTCTTATCCATCGCCATCACGCGCAGCACATCGTCCTCCGCAAAGCCTTCCGGAACCGAAGACGGCATCTGCAGCCGGTCGAGCACCTGATTTTGCAGCTCGATATCCTCCTTCGCGAGCAGTCCCATCCGCCCGGCCAGAAAGGCGGCAAAACGGATTCCAATCGCGACCGCCTCCCCGTGAATGCAGGCGAAATGGCTGAGAAGCTCCACCGCATGGCCGAAGGTATGGCCGTAGTTGAGCACCTTGCGCAGATTGCTCTCCCTGTCGTCCTGCTGCACCACACGGTTCTTGAACTCGCAGTTTCTGCGCAGAAGCTCCTCCATCACCGCGTTATACGCCGCTCCGCCGCGGGCAAGAACCACCTCCTCCTGTTCCAGATAATACTGAAGCAGCGGCGGGTCCATGAACGCCATCTTCACAAGCTCGACCAGACCCGCCCGGTAATTGCGGCCGTCCAGCGTCGAAAGAAGGTCGAGGTCCATATAAATCGCCCGCGGATGATAGAAAGCCCCCAGCAGATTCTTTCCCTGCGGCACATCCACCGCCGTCTTCCCTCCGATGCTGGAATCGATCTGCGCAAGCGTCGTCGTAGGAATCTGGAT
>CAYUPA010000118.1:511-1896 GCA_964446565.1 uncultured Lachnospiraceae bacterium | reverse complement strand
CATATAATTCGCCGCCACATACCCCGCCATGTCGCCGGTCACGCCGCCGCCCAGCGCCAGAATCGCGCAGTCCCGCCCCAGACGGTCATTCAAAAGGCGGTCCTCGAGTAAGCTCTTCGTCTCCCGCGTTTTATGTTCCTCGCCCGCCGGAAAAACATAGAGCGCGGTCGCAAGCCCCGCCTCGTTCATCCTCTCTTTGAGCCGCTGCCCATGCAGAGGGGCAACTATACTGTCCGTAATCAGAGCATAGCGTCTGCCGAGCGGATTCTCTTTCAGGTTCCTGATCATCGCCGCAAGGACGCCGGAGCCGATATAAATTTCATACTGCACGGGCCTGACCCGCACGTCGATCGTAAAATGGTTCATCTGCGCTCCCTCCGTTAAAAAAGGATAATCCGCGCAAGTCCCGGATTATCCCTCTTTTTCTTTCCCTGCCAGGGCACGGGCCTCAGTACGTGGAAATCATCAGATTCGTCTTCCATATATCGAGGGACGGCGTTTTCTTCATTGCCAGCGCCTCGTTGATGTCGTAATCCACATACTTTCCCTCGCGATAGGCGACCACACGGTTATCGGCGCCGGAGGCCAGGAGTTTCACCGCGTAGGCCCCCATCATCGAGGCATGTTTCACATCCAGCGGCGTTGGCCGTCCGCCGCGCTGCACGTGGCCGAGTATCGTGCAGCGGCTCTCGACGCCCGTCTCTGTCTCAATCCGCTTCGAAAGCTCCTGACTGCCCTCGACGCCTTCCGCCACGATGATGATGTTGTGCTTTTTGCCTCTCTTTCGATTCGCGAGAATGATGTTTACAATCCGGTTAAAATCGTTCGACTCCGGATCCTCCGGAATGACGATGTAATCCGCGCCGGTCGCGATGCCGGACCAGATCGCAATTTCGCCGCAGTGGCGTCCCATAACCTCAACGACGCTGCAGCGCTCATGCGAACTTGACGTATCGCGGAGCCGGCAGATGGCGTCATAGACGACGCTCACGGCGCTGTCGAACCCGATCGTATATTCGGTGCAGGCGATATCCCGGTCAATCGTCCCGGGAATCCCCACGACATTGATACCCTGCTTCGAAAGCGTATTCGCGCCCATAAAAGAACCGTCGCCGCCGATGATGACAAGCCCTTCGATCCCGTTCTGACGGCAGATATCCGCCGCCATCTTCTGATACTTCTCTTCGAGCATTTCCGGGCAGCGGGCCGTATAGAGAATCGTGCCTCCGCGATGGATAATATCCGCAACACTTGTCGCGTCCATCGGGGTCATTTCGTTATTCAGCAGACCGGAATATCCGTGCTTAATTCCCGTCACTTCAATCCCCATATTGAGAGCGCACCGCACGACCGCGCGCAGACAGGCGTTCATCCCCTGCGCGTCG
>CAYUPA010000118.1:0-501 GCA_964446565.1 uncultured Lachnospiraceae bacterium | reverse complement strand
TGGTTAAGACGCCAATTCTATGAACCTTTGCTTCCATCTTTCATACCTCCAGAATAATTACGGACTGCCTTTCTTTTATTTTATCCCGTTTCCCGCGCGATTTCAATACGCGGCCGCTCAGAAGACGACATTTTTCTCTCCGATCAAACGGCTCAGGGCAACGCGCAGCTCCGCGGAACCGGAAACGCGGTATCGGGTCGGGGCCTTGAGCTTCCGGTTCTCCTCCTGCAGGAAAATCCGCACAGGCCGCGTTCCCGGGTCTCTGGCAAGGCTCGCGATCACGTCGTCTTTCAGAACCTGCCATTCCTTATCGGAAACAAAACGCAGCCAGACGCTTTTTTCCGGTTTCGTCTCCGCTTTCCGTTCGTGGTTCTCCGTTTCCCCTTCGGGAACCTTCTCCTTCCATTCGCGGTTCTCCGTTTCCTCTTCGTCGGTTCGCCCGCCTCCGTCCGCCTTCTCTCTCGGCGCGGCCGGTTCCATCGGCTCGATATCCCGCAGGAT
>CAYUPA010000117.1:5264-6040 GCA_964446565.1 uncultured Lachnospiraceae bacterium | reverse complement strand
CTGTCTCCTTAATGCGTCCCGCGTCATTCCGCGCGCTCCGGTTCCACGCTGATTTTTTTGCACGCGCACACGGCAAGCGAACCCGGCCCGATGTGACAGGCCACGCTTAAGGATAAACGATCGATATAAATGTCATATCCCGGGAAAATCGCAAGCAGATCGTCTTTCAGGCGAATGGCCTCCCGCAGATTCTCCGTATGAGCGATCGAAATCCAGACCTTATTCTCATGATGAGGGTCTTTGAAGCGGGTCTCCACGTCCTTTTTGAGCGCGCCGATCATGATCTGCTTCGCCTGTCCCAGCGTCCGCGCCCGCGCATAGGCGTCCAGCTTCCCGCCCTGAATCTGCAAAACCGGCTTGATACGAAGCAGCGTTCCGAGCGCTGCGGCCGCCGGTGTAATGCGTCCCCCCTTTTTCAGGTATTTAAGGGTATCGACCATAATGTAAATACTGGATTCCAGCCGGGTCTCCTCGAGCCGCCGGCGGATCGCTTCCGCCGTCATGCCGTTGGCGCGCATCGCCGCGGCATCAAGAACCGATTGGCGCTGGCTCAGGGAAATCCGCTGGTTGTTGACCACCAAAACCCGCCCGCCGTATTCCAGAGACAGCATCTGCGCGGTCTCGCAGGAACTGCTCAGCCCGCTTGACATGGGAATGAAGAGAACCTTCTCATAAGATTTCAGCAGATCGTTCCAGCAGTTCATCACGTCTTCCGGAGACGGCTGCGAGGTTGATATATTTTCATTGGCGGCCATGAGACTGTAAAACTCGTCCTG
>CAYUPA010000117.1:0-5254 GCA_964446565.1 uncultured Lachnospiraceae bacterium | reverse complement strand
GTAAAAGGCATTGGAAGCACATGGACATCCAGTTCTTTCGCCTGCGCGGGCGAAATGCCGCTGTTGCTGTCCGTAAGAATCGCAATCGAATTCAAATAAAAACCTCCTTGGAATTCAAATAAAAACCTCCTTCGAATTTAAATAGTACCATCCTTCGAATTCAAACAGTACCCTCCTTATTGATTCGCAGGTTGGGACGGCGGCCTCGCGGTGTCCAGTTCCGACATCAAAACCTGATGCGGGTACGGGTATTTGTTCCGGCAGAACGCGCAGGCCTTCCGCGCGTCTTTCCGCTTTTTAAAAAGCGCGAAGACCGCCGGTCCGCTTCCGCTCATCATCACGCCGGAGGCCCCGAAGGAACCAAGGTCGTCTTTAATGGTCTGAATCACCGGATATTCCTGAATCGCCGCCGTTTCGAGCAGATTCACCATCTGCCCGCCGACGCCATCCAGATCGCCCGCCTCGATCGCTTCCTTCATCTTCTCCTCGTCCGGACGGCGTTCCACCTTAGACGGGTCGAAATGCGCGTAGGACCAGGCCGTTGAAATTCCAAAAGCGGGCTTGACCAGTACAACGGAGGCCGGCGGCATCGGCTTCGCGAGACGCTGTACCCTCTCGCCGCGCCCTGTCGCGAGACAGGTGCCCCGCATGATACAGTAGGGGACGTCGGAACCCAGTTCCTCCCCAATGCGCATCAGCTGTTCCTGCGAAAGACGCAGCCGGTACAGCCGGTTAACGCCCTTAAGAACCGCCGCCGCGTCCGCACTGCCGCCGGCAAGCCCCGCCGCGATCGGTATCCGCTTTGTAAGGGTGATTCGAAGCCCGCCCGGGATGGAAAAGAGCTCGCGCATCCGGACTGCCGCGCGGTAGGCCAGATTCTTCATATCCGCTTTAAGGAACGGAACGTTGCATTCCATTCGCGTCCCGCCGTCCGGCGCGGTTTCCAAAATCACGTCGTCCCACAGGCGGATGCTTTCGAGAATCGTCGAAATCTCATGGTAGCCGTCCGGCCTCTCATCAAGGACGTCAAGCGTCAGATTGATTTTTGCGCAAGCCCGCTGAGAAACCCTCTTTCCGGGCTCCTGTGCCGCCGTTTCGCTGTTCATGGAAAACACTCCTTTTCGGCGATTTACGGAAAACCGGCAAAACACCGCTTTTCATGTTCTGCCGGTCATTTTTACAGCGTTTCAATGACTTCGTTCTGAAGCGCCCGCAGCCGTTCCTCGGCGTCCTCGGGGCCGCTTCCCTTCACGCCGAAATAGAACTTGATTTTCGGCTCGGTTCCGGACGGCCTCGCGCAGAACCAGTATCCGTCCTCCAGAATAAAGCGCAGCACGTTGGACGGCGGAAGCCCGTCGCGGCCATCCCTGAAATCCTGCACATCGAGCACCGCGCGGCCCGCGTAAGCGGTTTTCGCGCTTTTGCGCAGCCCTTCCATGATGGAAAGGATTTTTCCGGCCCCCTCCATGCCCTCGAAAGTCAGCGAAACCAGCGTTTCTTTGTAATAGCCGTATTTTTGATACAGGAGGTCCATGGCGTCCGCAAGCGTCATGCCCTTCGCCTTGCACCGCGCCGCCATCTCGCAGATCAAAAGCGCGGCGCTCACGGAATCCTTATCCCGCACGTAAGGGCCTGTCAGATAGCCGAAGCTCTCCTCGAACCCGAAGAGATACGTACCGCGGCCCGCAAGCTCCGCCTCATGAATCGTCTGTCCGATATATTTAAAACCGGTGAGTACATCCTTTAACGCAACCTGATACGCGTCTGTGATCGCGCGGACCATCTCCGTGGATACGATCGTCTTGACGAGGAAACCGTCCTTCGGCAGCGTACCGGCCCGCCTGCGGCCTTCCAGAATGTAACTCGCAAGGAGAACGCCGGTCATGTTTCCGCTGAAATGCTGATAGCCGTCCGGCGTTTTAACCATGATGCCCATCCGGTCGGCGTCGGGGTCCGTTCCGATCAGAAGATCGGCGCCTGTCTGCTCGCCCAGACGGACCGCCGGCGCAAAGGCCCGCACGTCCTCCGGATTCGGATAGGGCACCGTGGGGAAATCCCCGTCCGGCTTCTCCTGTTCCGGCACGACATAGACATGGGAAAACCCGCACTCCGCAAGCGCCCGGCGGACCGGCAGATTCCCGGCGCCGTGCAGGGGCGTATAGACGACCGTAAGGTCCTTCGCGCAGGTTTTGACCGCTTCCGGATCGATGAGCTGCTGTTTCACGGCGGACAGAAACGCCTCGTCCACCGCGTCCCCGATCGGAATATACAGACCTTTTTCCTCGGCCCGCTCCCGCCGCATTACATGTATGCCGTTAAAAAGGTCTGTTTTTTCAACCTCGTCGATGATTTCATGATCCATCGGGGACAGCACCTGACAGCCGTCTTCCCAGTAGACTTTGTATCCGTTGTATTGGGACGGGTTGTGGCTTGCCGTAATGACGATTCCGCCCTTGCAGCCAAGGCGCCGGATGGCAAAGGAAAGTTCCGGCGTCGGCCTGAGCGACTCGAACACATAGGCCTTTATTCCGTTTCCGTTCAGTACGGCCGCGGTCTCTTCGGCAAAACGCTTTGAATTGTGTCGTGAATCGTAGGCGATCGCAACGCCCTTTTCCGGAGCGGCCGGGTCTTTTTTCAAAAGGTAGCGGGCAAACCCCTGTGTCGCCCGTCTTACGGTATAGACGTTCATCCGGTTGGTTCCCGCGCCCATAATGCCGCGCAGCCCGCCGGTTCCGAACGCGAGGTCCTTATAGAAGCGTTCTTCAATTTCCTTTTCGTCCGTAAGCGCGCGCAGCTCCGAACGCGTTTCTTCGTCGACCGCTTCGCTTGTAAGCCACTGTTGATACCGTACTTCGTACTCTGTCATGAATTCCTCACTTTCCGTATTTTCCGGGCTGACAGTTTTTGCTGTATTTACAGAATGCAGGCGCTCTGGATGAGCCGCGGCATTTACAGGACGCAGGCTCTCAGCGGGGCCTGCGGCGGGTTTTAGCCCCACGAATTACTCTCCGGCCACGTATAGTCCGGCTGCGTATCGTTTCCCGGGGTCGTATTTTCGTCGGGAGGAGACGGCTGTTCCGGTTCAGGATTATCTCCCCCCTGTTCGCTGCCGTACCCCCATTCGCTGTTCTCTCCCCCCGGGTCGCTGTTCCACCATGGGTCGCTGCTCTCTTCCGAATCCTGCGGAACCGGCGTAAATTCGGAGAAATAGATCACCCGTTCCAGCTGTCCGGCGGGAATCGTCACCTCCATGGACGCGTCCTGATACCCGGTTGTCACCAGCGTAACCGTATAGGTTCCCGGCGCCAGATTCACCTTGACGGGCGCCGTCCCGGTGTAATTTCCGTTAATGTAAACCACGGACCCGCTCAGCGCGGAGGTGATCGAAACGGTTGTGCTGCTGTTCGTCATTGTCAGCAGCACGCGCTGATACGGCTGCCCGACGGTAATCTGCTTCGTAAGATTACTGTATCCGTTCGCGGAGGCCACAAGATCGTGCTGACCGTAGGAAAGCTCGATCGTTTCGCCGCCCGCGTAGGCCGTCCCTTCGATCGTGACCGTTGCCGCCGTCGGATTCGTCACCAGCGTAACCTGTCCGACACGGACGGAAGACAGCGGAAGACTCAGCGTATAGACCTCGTTTCCAACCGCGAAGAACTGCTTGGAATACACCGTTTCGGAATTCATGGTGATCGAGGCCGTATTGACGCCCTCGAGGATGGTAAGATTCGCCATGCCCTCCGTGATATCCGAAGACATCGTCGTACCCGCCGCGGAGGTGACCGTCAGCGTGCCGCCGAGAAATTCATCGTAATTTTTCAGTTCAAGTTCCCCGACCGAATGTGTAACATAGATGGCATAGACATGGTCGTCCAGAATCCGCGCCGTGAATACATGCTGCGCGGACAGATCATGAATGTCGAAATCCTGTCCCTGATACTGGCAGATCAAGTGATCGTCGATGGAGTACGAGGTGCCGGACAGCGTGAGCGTGCCGTCGGAAATAACCGCCCCGTAGGCGTTCTGCAGCTCCGTCGCCTTCGCGGAAATCCGGAAAAGAAGGACATGATTGCCGTCCGCCGCATTATAGCTGACCTGCGCGATCTGTCCTCTCTGCAGGGAGCTGATCTTGATTTCGGAACCGTACTGGTCCGTAACGGCATCCGCGTCGTCAAGAGCAAAGGTGACCGATTCGCCGGTGTCCGCCGAATAGACGCTCGCCGTTTTCTTTGCGGTATCGATGCTTTCGATCACGCCGAAAAACTCCTGCTCGTCGTATGCCGCGGGACCTGATTCGCTTTCGGCGCCGGCGCTGTACCCGCTGTCCTCCGCGGCGGAATTCCCGCGATGTCCGGAGCGAACCTTATAAAAATACGCCGCCACGACGACGATCATCACGACCAGAGTGCAGGCGCCGACGGCCACAAGAACCCGAATCAGCCTTTTGATTCCGCTGCCTTCCTGATCATCGTCCTCGTCGTATTCGTCTTCATCCTCATATTCGTCCTCGTCGTCCGGCTCTCTCGATTTCCTCCTGTGCAGATGATCCATCGGCGAGGCCTTCCACGGCTCGGTCCCCTGAACCAGAGACTCCGATTCATCCGCCTTATCCTCAGGCTCCTCTGCCGGTTCATCCGCGTCCGCAGGCTCCGCCCTTCTGTCCCGCCTCTTTTCCGCAGGTTCCGCGGGACGCCGCGGCGCCGCGTAATGATCCGGTTCGTCTTCAGGCTCCGCAGCGGGACGCGGCGTATTCTGAGAAACCGGGGCGTCCGCCGTTTCCGTCTTCGGTTCGTCATGGAACAGCAGGGTCATGTCCTGCTCGTCTTCCGGCTTGCCGAAGTGCTCTTCCGGGCTTACGAAGTGCCGGTCGGTATTATCGTCGGAAAAAAAGTTCTCCTTGTCGGAAATGCGGCCTTTATCTGCGGAAAGACGGGTCTGCCTGTCGGAAGGAGAGTCATTGTCCGCGGAAAAACGGGGCCTGTCTTCGGAAGGAGAGCCCTGCCCGCCGGATGGACGCTCCGCCCCGGAAGGCCTGTCGTACTGCGCGCCGGCGGCGCTGCCCGCGGGGGTTTTCTGTTCTTTTTTCGGTTCCGTTTCGCTTTGCGTATCGCCGAACAGATCAAACGCGTCCTCTTCGTTGTTTCCCGACGTACCGGACGGATTCGATTTCCATTGATCGTTATCCATAAACTGTGGTCCCTTCTGCTCTATGTCATATATGTATTCCTTCACTGAAAATATATTATAGAATAAT
>CAYUPA010000116.1:0-6114 GCA_964446565.1 uncultured Lachnospiraceae bacterium | reverse complement strand
TTTATTTCCGACTATCAGAATCTTTGGCAGCCGTTGTTGGATGATTTGAACGCGGAATACTATCCGGAGTAAAACCGAAGGAAAGAATTTCTGTGTATCTTTCGCGAATCCGCCATGCAGCACAGGCGAAGAAAAATCGCCTGTGCTGTTTTAAGCGTAAAGGGAACTGGGACATGGCGCAAGAACTGGAAAAAACGAAAGTCAATGCATGAAGAATGGAAAGAAAAACGTGTATATCGTTTCCGCTGCGACAATGCTGATGCTTCTTATGTCCTGCGGAGGAAAGGAGAGATCATTATCCGGCAATTCGCAGGAAACGTATCGGCGGGACGAATGCCCTCATTGAAGGCTGCCGTATCTGGGGACCGGGGGAGTATTTCTTCCGCGGATCGCTTTCGCTTGCGGATAAGCAGTCGGGAACAATGTCTCCCACATCCGGACGCAATGATATGCTTTCGCTGTTTAATTACTACTCGGATTATTCGTCGCCTATCCGCGAGCTTCCCGGAAGCATACTCTTCCGTAATTGCACCTGTGACAAGGTGAATCGGATTGCCGCGCTCAATTTTTCAGAAAACCATCGTTGGCAGTGCAACCGTCCGCTCAGTTCTTTTTCCTTCGAAGGCATGACGATTACGGGCGCACGGATTCCGCTCTATCTCTATGGCGGAACCGAAGCGCCGGTGCAGTTTTCCATGAGCGATTGCACAGTGGGCTTTACGGAGCCGGTTGAGCAGATGATCTATGCCGGCAACTGGCGGGAGATTTCCCTGCGCCGGGTGGCGGTTTCGGGGGTCGTCGGTGCTGCCGTCAAATCATGGGATAAAGGCGGATCGCTTCATTGCGAGGAGGTCACGGGCATCGAACCCGCAGTGGAGTATACGGACGAGGTTTGGAGTTTTCCAAGCTTTTGAATGTAAGGGCCGTTACTCGCCCATCCGCGGGCTAATCGGGACGGAAATCATCCCTGTTTTCGCCCTCCGAAAAGATCGTAAGAGCCGGGATTCCTCGTAAAATAGAAAGATCCCGGCTCTTATCAATGGACTGAAATGTTGTACTCAAAAGTTATTTTACAAATGTATGCAAAGGTATTTTACCGATGTGTGAAGGGCATTTTACCGAAAGGAAGTCGATTGAAGCTATGAATCCGTTTGGCCTTCTCGCAATCTCAATGACTGCGTATCTTGCCGTAGCGCTTTTGAAAAAGGTGCTGGCTGACCGATATATTATTGACGGTTCTGCCCAGCAGATTTATAATGCGGTCACCTCGTTTGCCGCGGCGCTTACGCTGCTTGCAGTCGGAGATTTTTCGAGGCTTTCGGCCTTTACCGTGCTGCTGGGGATCGCGTTCGGGCTGATCACGGCGCTGCAGCAGATATTTTCGCTCCGTGCGATTGAAATAGGTTCGCTTTCTTATACGACAGTCATTACTTCACTTTCCATGCTGATCCCAACTCTTTCCGGGATGATTTTCTGGAATGAAACGATAAACGTGATTCAGGTTCTGGGCATTCTTCTGATGGTCGGCTGTCTGATCCTTTCCGTGGAGGTTGGCGGGTAGAAGAAGACGACATCGATTCGCTGGCTTGTGTTCTGCGGTATCGCGCACCAAAGCAGCGATTTCAGAGGCGAGCGGGACTGCTTTCTTCTGATTGCGTTTGGCGTTTCCTTTTTGTTGTCGGTTGTCCTGAGTGCGTCTGTCATTCATTCCGGGAAAGTCGCCGTAATCAAAAAGCGGGATGAAACGTCTGCAGTAACCACCGTGGAAAAGCAACAGGACGAACCTCCTACGACCGCCGTCGTTTCATCCTCTCCGTCGGCAAAGAGGAAGGATGAGCCTTCCGTGACAGCTTCGGCGACAAAGAAGCCGATTACCGGGTGGCTTCCCATCCTGCTTTTGATGGTAAACGGTGTTTGCGTCGCGGTGAACCATAAACTCAACCTTTATCTTTCCGGCATCATCGACAGCGCGGTTTTCTTCCCGGTCGTCAACGGCGGCGGTTTGATTCTGACGACGCTATCAGCCGTTTTTCTTTTTCGGGAAAAACTCTCCAGGCGACAGTGGGTTGGCCTTGTTCTGGGAATGCTCGCGACCTTCTGCCTGTGCAGCCCGTTTTAATTTCAGCCTTCTTTGAAGAACGAAGCGGAGATCATCAGAATGTTCGTTGGAAGCATAATTTACGTGTCAGGGTCGTATTTGTAGACACGGGGATTGTCTGGTGCGAATTGATTTTTGTGACTATGGATGATACATTGTTTTCCGCATGAACGGAAGTACACCGCGACGAGCTGTCAGCGAATTGGGAATTAGCAATCGATGAACAACCGCTTTATAATTGACCTAAACGCATCAATCAAGCGGTACCTGTCTATACAGATGGTTGCCGAATAAACGGTGCACAAAAAAACGCCTTCGGGTTCTAAAACCCCGAAAGGCGTTCTTCTGTGTTTATTTATCATTTCCTTTTTTACCGGACGCAGCCGGCTGGAGCCGGAGCTTGAGGTACGTACTTCCCCTTACCGGACGTGTTCGTCCAGAATCTGGACCGGTATGTTCAGAAGCCTTGCGACAAGCGTCCACTCCCGGACATAATCGCCGTAGACGCCGTGAATATGATTGCATGGGTAGTTTTCGAGAAACGCACCGTACGGCGCCTTAAGACGGGTGAAGGCGACCGGCCACTGCGGCGTTGCAAGAGCGCCGAGCGCTTCCATTTTCGGTTCGTCAAACTGAACGATCTCTCCGGGGACAATCGTGAGACAATATTGATCCCGTTTGCGCGCAAGACGCGCAAAGGTTGCCTTGCCGGGATGGGCAAAATGGTGGACGCTTCCGCCGCCCGCCGGATAATCCTTCGATTCCGGCAGAAGAGAGACGTTTTTCAGATTCACCTCGGGATCGAAAGAGCCGCCGGCGAAAAACGTGGCCGCAGTTCCGGAATTGGAGAAGAACCAGACGTCCTCCGATTTTTCATAGTGCCGTACATCAGAAAAGAGGACCGGCGTCCCCGCGATCTCCTTAAAAATCTGCATCGTCAGAGCGCCGTCCATGTCGGACTCCGTCGCGGCGACGATGGGATCGTGCGGTCCGTCCCAGTCGTACGGATCGTTCAGAAAGGCCTCGGCCAGATCCATCGTTACGTAGTAGTCGGTCAAGTCTCCGTGCGCCTTGATTCCGATCATCTGCAGGTCCTTCTCTTCAATCAGGCGCCGGAGCGCGTAATAGGAGCGGATCTGCGTTTCCAGTTTTTCCGGAGTAAAATTGCTGTCGTTGTACCTTACGCATTTGGTATGGGTTTCCAGATAACGGCGTGCCCGGCTGACCTTTTCCTGTTCCACCTCGTTCCCGTAGCGTACGATATCATACTGTTCCAGGTCTTCGATGTCGACGCCGAACAGCCGTCTCCATTGATCCAGATTGGCGACCGCCGTGTACATTCCCATGGGCCGGCCGCCAAAATTGCCGTAGGTTGCGCCGCGCAGCCGCCCGACCGCGCAGAATGCCCGAATGGCAGAAACGACGGAATCCCGGGTTTCCGGATCCTGAATGCTGCCCCAGATCCGTTCATAGGGAAGTCCAAGCTGATCCAGCGTGCCGGCGGCCGCCAGCATACCGACCATCCCGCATTCCGACGGATGAAGGTTGCAAAAGAGAATATAAGGCCCGGGAGCTTCGTTGCAGGCGATGGCGGTCAGATGCGGGTAGCACCAGATCGCGTAGTTGAAAATCGTCATTTCCGCACCGGCGTTTTTAATTCGGCGGGCTTCCCGCCTTGCGCTCTCCGGAGTGTTGATCGGTTCGGTTCCGGCGATCACCTCAATCTGCCCGGTCGCGTTGAGGGCCGTTTCAATCGCCTTCTGATACTGCATATTCATGGAAAATTGCGTACGATGCAGATAGGGCCTGCCGTCAGACATCGTCAACAGGCCCACTTTGAATTTATTCATGGAATTCACCTCTTCACAGCGTCTACCGTCCCTGCAGGTAGATGCTGTATTCATATTTGTCGCCGACCAGCTTATGAACGCCGTATTCAAATGGACCGGAAACAGTGCTGCAGGTCCGCTTGCTGCAGAGGAGCGGAGCGCCCGCCTTGATGTTCAGAATCTGCGCGTCGGTAAACGTAGCCGCGATGGCGGACAGGCGTTCAATCGCGTCAGAGAAAACGATGTGGTAGTGCTCCTCCAGAAACGCGTACAGCCCCGTGAAGGTTTGCGCGAACTCCTCAAAGCCAGGTACAAGGCCGGCTTTGAGGTAGTTGGTCATAAAAGCGAACGGAACGCCGTCCGCGCATTGTACGCGCTGCAGACAGTATACAGGATCGCCCTCTTTGATTTCGAGTTCCCGGGCGACCTGTGCGGGGGCCGGAATTTTTTCGATATAACTGTCCCGTGTTGTAACGGTAAACCCCTGTTCCTTTAACGTTTCGGTAATGGAGGAGATCCGGTTCAGCTTCTGCGTGGCGGTATAGGGCAGCACAACCGTCCCCTTGCCGGCCGTCGCCTTCACATAGCCCTCCGCGGTCAGAAGACTGACGGCCCTGCGAACCGTCACACGGCTGACGCCGTATTTTTTTTCCAGTTCCGATTCCGTTGGAAGCAGTGAATTCACGGGATAGATTTCGTTTTTTATGCAGAGTTTCAAGTCATAATACAAAGTCCGATACGCTGGAATCTTAGCCATAAGGCACCTTCTCTTCTTTGTTGTAAGCACCTCCATTTTACAACAAGGTGTAACAGCCGTCAATCACGATATTGCATCCGGAGGTATAGGAAGCCGCGTCGGAAGCCAGATAGATGACCGCTCCGCAAAGCTCGTCCGGCCGTCCCATCCGCCCAAAGGGAATCATGGAAACCCATTCTTCCTTCCAGTCGCTGCGAACCTCGCGGATCAGGTCCGTTGCGATGTAGCCGGGACTGATAGAATTCACGCGGATGCCCTTTCCGGCCCATTCGACGGCAAGCGTCCTGGTCAGGTGAATGACCGCGGCCTTGGAAGCGTTATAGGAGGCCTGCTGCTGCGGAACGTTGACGATAAGACCCGACATGGAAGCGGTATTGATGATGGAGCCGCCCTTGTTTTCTTTAACAAGGTAGCGGGCGAAGGCTGTTGCGACATAAAAGATGCCGTTCAGATTCACGTCAAGAACCTTCTTCCATTCCCCAGGGGTTACTTCAAGCGCGTCCTTATGCGGCCCGATGCCCGCGTTGTTAAAGAGAATGTCGAGGGTCCTCGTCAGAGAAGCGGATTCTGCGATTGCCTGTTCCACCCGTTCAGGGTTTGTTACGTCGCAGGGAACATAACACGCTCTGACTCCGTACTTTTTGGCGATTTCATCCGCGACCCCGGCCGCATCCAGCAAATCCCAAATGACGATGTCGGCGCCCGCCTCCGCCATTCCTTCCGCGACCGCGCGGCCGATGCCGCGGTATCCTCCGGTTACGATTGCGGTTTTGCCCGCGAGACTGAATCGATCGTTTGCCATAGTTTTATATCCTTTCCTTTCTAAAAGATTCCCAAAAGAGGATCTGTTGAAAAAGATCCCGGCTTTTCCGCAGGATTCGGCGGATGCTTTAATGAATCGTGTAGCCGCCGTCGATTACAAGGTTTTCGCCGGTGATCATGTTCGAGGCCTGACTGGCCAGAAACAGGGCGCAGCACGCAACCTCGACCGGTTTGCAGTACCGGCCCGCGGGCGTGTTCGCGAGAGTCTTTTTCATGCGCTCCGGTTCGTCCCAGTAGCCCATGATGATCGGTGTCTCGGTCGCGGTCGGCGAAATCGCGTTGACCTGAATGCCGTATTTTCCCCACTCGTAGGCCAGAGAACGTGTCATGGAGATGATTCCGGCCTTGGACGCGCTGTAGGCGACATGCTTATCAATCGCGACGATGCCCGCCTGCGAGGCGAGGGAAATGATTTTTCCGCCGTTTCCGGCCGCGATCATGCTTTTTCCCACGCGCTGGCTCATGTAAAACGTACCCGACAGATTGATGTCAATCACCTTTTTCCAGGTCGCCGCGGACATGCTCTCCGCCCATTCGATATCGCCGACTCCGGCGCTGTTGACGAGGACTTGGATAGAACCAAGGTCCTGTTCAATCCGCTCGACGGC
>CAYUPA010000115.1:0-6120 GCA_964446565.1 uncultured Lachnospiraceae bacterium | reverse complement strand
CGATCTCGGGGCCGACGGCGCGGCATATAAATCGATGGAATTCAGCGGGAGCACGGTGGAGGCCATGAGCGTCGCAAGCCGTATGACGATCGCCAATATGGCGGTGGAGGCCGGAGCCAAATGCGCATTGTTCCGTCCCGATGAAAAAACGGCGGCATACTGCGGCATCGAACTCGGCGGAAAGGAACGCGCGCTCTTCGGCGATGACGACGCGCTGTACTGCAAAACGCAAGTGGACAACATCCATCCGGTATCCGAATGGAAGGGAACGCCGGTCGATCAGGTGTTCATCGGTTCCTGCACGAACGGACGGCTGGAGGACCTGATGGAAGCCGCCGCCGTTTTGAAGGGGAAAAAGGTCGCGCCGTATGTCAAGCTGATTGTAACGCCCGCGAGCCGCACGATCTACCGGGAGGCGGCCGCGAACGGAACGCTCGCGATTCTGGCGGAGGCCGGCGCTGTCATCACGCATCCGGGCTGCGGACTGTGCTGCGGACGAACCGGAGGAATTTTGACGGACGGCGAACGGGTCGTCGCGACGAATAACCGGAATTTTCTTGGACGAATGGGGACCGCGAAGGTGCAGATTTTTCTGGCGTCCCCTGTTACAGCGGCGGCGACCGCCGCGGCGGGCTGTATTCAGGAAGCGTAATCCCTGATCCGAATAAACCGGAACTGGAATGATGCCGGCTTTGCGCAGAATTTCGCAGGCAAAAGCATGAGTATTCATCCCCGTGCCGCGGACCGCGGGCGGCCGGCCCATTTTCGAAAATTATATTGACAAAAGGCAGGGCTTCCTATATAATGAATTTCGCGCTTGTGGAGAGGTGTCCGAGTGGTCGAAGGAGCTGGTCTCGAAATCCAGTGTCTCTGCAAGGGGCCGTGGGTTCGAATCCCACCCTTTCCGTTTTTCTAATATTGTTTGGTACGCGTCTGTGCGTAAGCGGCACAGCGCCTCATGGAGAAGTACCCAAGTGGCTGAAGGGGCTCCCCTGGAAAGGGAGTAGGTCGTTAATAGCGGCGCAAGAGTTCAAATCTCTTCTTCTCCGTTTCATCAAAGTCAAAAAGGCCGGCAGATGTCTTAAAGGATGTCTGCCGGCCTTTTGCGGGTGCGCAATGCGAGTGCGCAATGCAGGTTCGCATTGTGGTGCGCAATGCGGCGCGCGTTTTATCAATCCGCGGCGCTGCTACGGATCGGGACAGTGCCGATGTCGGTGCAGATCGGAACAACGCTGCCGCCGTTGGGGATGATATACACGCTTTTATCTGTAAAATCGATGCCCTCTAAGAAGGCTTTGGGATCGGTAAAGGCTTCCATTCCCATGGGACGGGCCGTTTCGTTTCCGATTGTCGTCAGGATTCGGCAGCGCCCCTTGCGCAGATTTTCAACCGTAAGGTAAAAGATGAAGCCGCCGATCGTAAAATTCGCGCGCAGCGCTTCATCCAGGCGCCCTTCTTTTAACGGCGCAAGCCACGCGGTGTAGTCGGGCGCGCCGCACCCTTCCGTACATTTGCAGAGCCAGAGAATGTCGCCGCCCGGCTTCAGCGCGCGAATACCGTTCAACATTCCTTTGCATCCCTGATACAGGTTCATGTCCTTCGGCGCGCCGCCGCTCGAAACGATGACAATGTCCGCCGCGTAATCCAGCGGCTTCTCATAGCAGTGAATTTGATATTCGCAGCTTTTGAGCCAGGCGTCGCGGAGGCGGCCGCAGAAAAGCCCGCTGTGCTTCCCGCTTGCGGCCACAACAATATTGATGCTGAAGGCAACGTCCAGGAGGGCCGCGGCCTCGTCCATATCCTCATGAATCGGGTTTTCGGCAAGCAGTCCGCAGCCGACGCGGTCGTCACTGTGCGGACGGACCGGGTCGAGGGCCCGCTCGTGATTTTCACGAATGGTATCGCGGCTGCAGATGCCGGGAAGGATATTTTTGCGGCCCCCGCCAAATCCCGCCATCATGTGGTGTACGGTGCCGCCGACGACAATCACCTTGCGTCCAATGGCAAGAGGGTTGACCTTGACATGCGTCCCCCGGCGCGTCGTGCCGATGTTGACGCAGGGCGCGTCACAGTCGTGATCGACGACGAGACAGGCGTCGGAGAGATAAGGCCCGGCGACGGTTCTTTTTTCCTCCTCCGTGGACTTGCGGTGCGTACCGAGCGCGATCAGCACGATGATGTTTGCGAACGGAACCCCCATCCGCTCGTGCAGATAGCGGCCAAGCAGGCTCAGAATTTCCCCCTGATGCATCCAGCTCCGGGTGATGTCGGATACGATGATCGTAACCGGATCATCGGGCGTAATCAGGTCCCTAAGAGGCGCCGAGGCGATCACATTTTCCTCGACCGCGGCGCGGAAAGCCTCCTCAAGGTCGTCAATTTCCTGCATTGGCTCCGGTTCAACGACTTGAACGGAGGCGGCGCCGCGGACCGGCAGAGAGATGGTCTCGGTTCCGTATTTGAGATTTGCTGTATAATCCATAAAGTACCTCCCTTTTCACGGCTTCGTCCGTATGCCGCGGGCCGCCGGTAAACAGATCGTTTGTCCTCTATCTTTTAAAGAAACACTGCGGAAATGACAGCGAGGGCGATAAGGCCTGCCAGTACCAGAATATCATCCTGGGTAAAAGGATACTCCTTATAGCCGCTTGCGCGGGTCCGCAGAGAGAATCCGCGAATTTCCGCGGAGATCGCGCTGTTGCCAACCTTTTTCAGACTGGAAACCAGAAGCGGCACACAAAGCGGGGCAATCAGCTGAATTTTGCGAAAAATATTTCGAGTTTCAAAGTTTACGCCGCGGGATTTCTGGGCATCCTGAATTTCATGGAACTCCTCGGAAAAAAGCGGGACAAACCGGAACGCCGTCGTCACGATGAAGGCGTAGCGGTAGGGTAGGTGCGCTTTTTTTACGAGGGCGTTGCACAGGTCGGTCATCGGCGTAATGGCGAAGAGCAGCATCAGAGGAAGCATCGTGGCGACGACCCGGAGGCTCAGCAGAAGCGCGCTTGCAAGGCCGTCCGTCGTAATCAGCGTGAAACCGCGAATTGCGATCAGCGGATCGCCTGTGCGGACGAAGAACAGCTGCAGAAGAAACATAAAAAGACCGAGCACGAGGAGATTGCGCGTCAGCGTCAGCGCCCGTTTCAAAAGGCCCGCCGTGGAGGCGATCAGAAGCATCAGAAGGATGAAAAAGATTTCCGCGAAGATGTTGCCGCACAGAATGCAGGCGATGCCGTACAAAAAAGCGCCCGCGAGCTTGGTAAGGGGGTTCAGGCGGTGCAGGAAGCTCTTCCCCGGAACATAATCAAGCAGATTCATGGTCTATTCCCTCTCTCTGTTCATGCAGTTCCCGGACCTTCGCGTGCATCTGCTGTATTGTGTAAACCTCGGAAAAAGCGTCTCCGCACAGGAGTGCGAGCGCCGGAATCTGCGCCGGCATCACGCGGGCCTCATGGAGCAGCGGCACATCCTTCATAATTCTGTTCACAGGGCCATCCCCGATCAGGCGGCCGCCGTTTACAACGAGAACATGCCTTGTGTAATTCTGCACAAGTTCCATATCGTGGCTGACCATAAGAACTGTGACGCCCTTTTCCCGGTTGAGCGCTGTGATCGAATCCATGATACGGATACATTCTACATAATCGAGCCCGGTCGTCGGCTCGTCCAGAATCAGAAGTTCCGGCTCGCAGGCAAGAACGCCCGCGAGCGCGATCCGCTGCCGTTCTCCGCGGCTGCGGCTAAAGGGGAACCAGTCGCCCTGAAGGTCAAAGGCTTTCAGCGCCTCTTCGACGCGGGCCTCGATCTTCTCCTCAGGCCATTCCTGCGCTTTCATGCCGAAAGCGAGTTCCTCCCTGACGGTATTTTTGCAGATCTGCCGGTCGGGATTCTGGAACAGGAAGCCGACATGTCTTGCAAGCTGGCTGGTCGGGGTTTTCAAAGTGTCCTGCCCGTCGAGCAAAATGCGGCCCGCAAGCGGGCGAAGAAGGCCGTTGCAGAGACGGCTGATCGTGCTCTTTCCGGCGCCGTTGGCGCCGATCAGCGCGGCAAAATCACCCTTTGGAATATGAAATGAAAGGTCCTGCACCAAAAGCTGTTCGGGATCGTAGCCGAAGGAAACATGTTCAAACCGGATCATGGAGCACCTCCCGGATCATGGCCGCCCCTTCCTCAACATTCAGCGTGACCTCGCCCCTGTACAGACCGTCCTCACGCAGAAGCCCGGAGAGTTCCGCGACGGGCGGCACATTGATGCCAAGGCGCTTGAAGGTTTCAATGTGCTGTATTACGTCGCGGGGGCGGCCGTCAAACTGCAGTTCGCCCTTGTCCATGATTGTAAGGCGTTTTACATATTCGCACAGCAGTTTGATTTTCTGTTCGATGATGACGATCGTTATTCCCTTTTCCGCGTTCAGACGGCGGAGCAGTTCGAAAATTTCCTGCGTGCTCCTGGGATCGAGTTCGCCGGTCGGCTCGTCCAGCACGATGATCCCCGGTTCAAGCGCCAGAATGGAGGCAATGGCAACCTTCTGTTTCTGGCCGCCGGACAGGCTTGCGATCTGCCGGGTGCGCAGGTCGGCGATTCCCAGTTCTTCGAGCGTTCCTGTGAGACGTTCCTCGATTGTATCGCGCGGGAATCCGAAATTCTCGAGGCCAAACAGAATTTCATCCTCGACGACGGAGGCGACCATCTGGCTGTCGATGTCCTGAAAGACCTCGCCGACCTCCTTACAGAAAGCGTCAATGGGATAATCGACGGTGTCTTTGCCGTTTACGGCGACAGAACCATAGAAATCGCCCTTGATTTCATGCGGAATGATGCCCGCGAGCGCCATGGCAAGAGTGGTTTTTCCCGCGCCGCTTGTTCCGATGATGCCGATAAAATCGCCGTCCTCAATCGTAAGGGAAAAGTTCGAAAGGGCCGGCGCCGTACTGCCCTTATATTGAAACGTGAGTTGATTGACTGTGATCATTTTTCGTGGGATTCTCATTCAGAAAAATGCACCGCACGTAGATTCTGCGGTGCATTTCGTTCGTTCCGCGTTATTTCTGCTCGATGCCAAGAACCTTGTTGACGGGGATGCTGAGGACCGTTACAAGGACCATGTTGAGCAGCGCCGTTACCAGCGTTACGGACGACATGCTGAGGAACTGCGCGAGGGGCATCGGATGCACGTAGAAGATAACGGCCAGTCCTATAAAGGCGAAGCCTGAGATGCAGGTCGCGATAAAGGTGCAGATGAGGGGCTTTACGATCTTTGGCAGCGGAATGTAGCAGAGCAGGCACATTGCGACCGCGCCGACCGTTTCGCTTCCGAGACCAATCCAGGCCATACTCGTGCCGATCTGACTGATTGCGCCGCTGATAAGTCCGATGATCGCGGCTTCCTTAATGTTCGGCCGAATGACAAAAATCGACAGGCAATAGGTTGCGATCAGGAAATTCGGGTGCATATTTCCGACCGAGATAACGCCGGCAAACAGGCGGAGTACGACGCCGACCGCCATCATGACGCCGACCAGAATCAGATTCCGGGTGTTGCGGAGGCCCTTCTTCTCCTCCACTGTGACATTACGTTTTTCCATTACAGATGACCTCTCTTTCCGTCCGGCTAAAGCGGGCTAAAATAATGTGTCTCCTCAAAGGAGACGGCGAATCCTGAGAACGCGCAGATACAAAAAACCTGTCCCTGCGTCGTCAAACACAAGGACAGGACTGAAAATTCAATCTTGCGGTGCCACCTTGCTTACCGGGAAACCCCGGTCACTCAATGGAAGCAAACACTTCCATGCTCCTGTAACAGAGAGCCGCTGTCGAAGATACTGAGCGCAGCTAAACACAGATTTCGCCGAAAATCCTGTCGAAACTCTGCGGGAAGTCCGCCGTTCATTTCGCCCTCGATGGACCATTTGTCTGTACCGCTTCCCGTCCGTTCTCAGCCTGCAGGACTCTCTGTGCGGGCGCTTACAGTTTTATCTCCACGTCATCGGTTTCCCGTATTATAACCGGCAGACGGATTACTTGTCAAGAGAAAAGCCGAAAATTTTCACGGGGACGGCGTTTCGGTTAATCGTCAAAGTAAATGCAACGGCGTTTTTCAAAAGCGTTGCATTTAATCT
>CAYUPA010000114.1:3808-6160 GCA_964446565.1 uncultured Lachnospiraceae bacterium | reverse complement strand
CAAAGCAAATCCCACACTGGGATTTGCTTTGGGAATTAACCGAATTAACCTAACCACCCATATTTTTTCGATGCTCTAAAAAACTCTTGCATTTTGATTCCGTTTGGAGTATAATACACTTATGCGCACCTGTAGCTCAGTGGATAGAGCGATGGCTTCCGGAGCCATGCGTCGGAGGTTCGAATCCTTTCAGGTGTGCTTTTTTGTGTTTTTTTCGCAGGGACCCGTTGACATACGAATCGTTTCTATGTATAATGAATCGCTGTAAAGGCAGAGACCTTGACAGCGGTTTTGTTCTGAGAGGGCGACAGGATGGATTCGATTTATGAGACAACGCTGCTGTTTGATTTTTACGGAGAACTTCTGACGGATCACCAAAAAGAAGTCTGCCGTCTGTATATCCTTGAAGATTGTTCGCTAAGCGAGATTGCGGAGATTCTTAATGTCACCCGCCAGAGCGTGCACGACAGCCTGAAGAGGGCCATGTCCGCCTTAAGGGATTACGAGAATACGCTTCATCTCGTCGAGCGCTTTCAGAATACGAAGCGAGTGGCCTGTCAGATACGCAGGCTGGCCGAGGCGGGTATGAGTGCGGAGAATTCGGCGGAGCGCAGCGCGCGCTTCAAACAGATCATCATGCTGGCCGAGGCCATCGAAAAGGCGGATGAAGCGAGGGCTCCTGCGCCGGCGGTTCCTCCGGCGGCATTTCTCGAAAAAAAAGCAGACGGACCCTCCGCCTCCGCACAGCCGCGGCGGCTTTTGAACTCAGGAGAATAGAAAATGGCATTTGAAGGATTATCGGATAAGCTGCAGGGCGTTTTCAAAAAGCTGCGCGGAAAGGGTACACTCACAGAAAAGGATATTAAGGACGCGCTCCGCGAGGTGAAGCTCGCGCTGCTCGAAGCGGACGTGAACTTCAAGGTCGTAAAGGATTTTATCGGACGCGTGCAGGAACGGGCGGTCGGACAGGAGGTTTTAAGCAGCCTGAGCCCGGCTCAGCAGGTTATTAAGATCGTGCATGAGGAAATGATCGCGCTGATGGGCGGGGCCGATGTGAAAAACGCGCTGACCTATTCCGACAAAGGGCTTACGGTCATGATGCTGGTCGGCCTGCAGGGCGCCGGAAAGACGACGATGGCGGCCAAACTGGCGGGTATGCTCAAAAAAGACGGCAAGAAACCCCTGCTTGTCGCCTGCGACGTATACCGGCCGGCCGCGATCCGGCAGCTGCAGGTGGTCGGCGAGCAGGTCGGCGTTCCGGTCTTTGCGATGGGCGCCGACGCGAATCCTGTGGATATCGCCGTGAAGGGCGTAGAAGAAGCCCGAAGGACCGGCTGCGGCATCGTACTGATCGATACGGCGGGGCGTCTGCATGTCGACGAGGCGCTGATGGATGAGCTTCTGAACATAAAGCGCGCAGTACAGCCGACAGAGGTGCTTCTCGTCGTGGACGCGATGACGGGACAGGACGCTGTCAACGTCGCGGTGAGTTTCGATGAGAAGCTGGATATAAGCGGCGTAATTCTGACCAAGCTGGACGGTGATACACGGGGCGGCGCGGCGCTTTCGATCCGGGCCGTGACCGGAAAGCCTGTGAAATTTTCCGGCACAGGCGAGAAACTTGACGATATCGAAATTTTCCATCCGGATCGCATGGCGTCCCGCATTCTCGGCATGGGCGACGTACTGACCATGATCGAGAAGGCGACCGCCGCAATCGACACGGAAAAGGCCGCTTCGATGGGGCAGCGTATGATGTCGAACGATTTTGGCCTGGATGATCTTCTGGACAGCATGCAGCAGGTGAAAAAGATGGGACCGATGAACCAGCTTCTCGGCATGTTGCCGGGCATGGGAAACCGGATGAAGGATGTTGAAGTCGACGAAAAGGCGCTTTCCCACACGGAGGCGATGATCCGATCGATGACAAAGGAGGAGCGCCGCCATCCGAACATTCTGAACGCTTCAAGAAAGCGGCGGATCGTAAAGGGCGCCGGTGTTACGATTCAGGAGCTCAATCAGCTTTTAAAACAGTACGATCAGTCCAAACAACTGATGAAGCAGTTTTCAGGCGCTGTGAAGGGAAAGCGAAAGAAAGGCTTCGGCGGTATGCTTGGCGGAAAGCTTCCCTTCAATATATAGAAAAAATCGAATTGATTTGCAGAAGAAGTTCAAATTTACATGTTGCAGGAAGATCCGATTTGCGGGCAGACCCGGAAAGAAGATTTTCTATAGAAACAATCAGCAGGAGGTGAAACAGGAATGGTAAAGATTCGACTGAAGAGAATGGGGGCCAAGGGAGAGCCCAGCTATCGTATTGTCGCGGCGGATTCCCGTTATCCGAGGGACGGC
>CAYUPA010000114.1:2655-3798 GCA_964446565.1 uncultured Lachnospiraceae bacterium | reverse complement strand
CGTTTTATTGAGGAAATCGGGACTTACGATCCGACGAAAGACCCGAGCGTAATCAACGTCGATAAGGAAAAAGCCGGTAAGTGGCTGTCGCAGGGCGCGCAGCCGACCGATACCGTAAAGAAGCTCTTCAAGATCGCGGGGATCGAGTAAGGCGCGTCGGCGGATTGCAGGAGGCGAGATGCGGGTTGCAGGAGGTGAAGACGATGAAGGAACTGGTTGAAATTCTGGCGAAGGCTCTGGTCGACCATCCCGATCAGGTTGCGGTTACCGAAGAGCATAGGGACGGAAGCGTCGTAATCGAGCTAAAGGTTGCGCCAGAGGATATGGGAAAGGTCATCGGCAAGCAGGGACGCATTGCGAGGGCGATCCGTACGGTCGTAAGCGCGGCTTCTGTGAAGCAGGACGAAAAAGTGCTGGTTGAAATCATATAACCGGAATCAACAGAGAAGCAGACCGCGGCCTGCTTCTTATTCTTTTGGAGGAGGAGCCGCATGAAGGAACTTTTTCGGATCGGACAGATCGTGGGAGCGCACGGAATTCGGGGCGCCGTTAAAATCTATCCGACGACGGAGGAGCCAGAACGGTTTTTAGAGCTGAAAACGGTTTTGCTTGCCCGGGAAGGGGAGGAGGAAACGGAGGCGGCGCCTTACGAGGTGCTGTCGGCTTCCCTCTATAAAAACGGCGTCCGGGCCTTTCTTAAAGGCGTGGACGACCGTGACGCGGCGGAACGTCTGATCGGGCAGTCCCTCTGGGTCGAGCGCGGCGACGCGCTGCCGCTTAAGGAGAACGAATATTATATCCGGGACCTGATCGGATGCCGTGTGTTTGACGAGGAAGGGGCGGATTGCGGACAGGTCAGCGACGTGCTCGCGACCGGAAGCAACGACGTTCTGGTTGTGACCGCGCCGTCCGGAAACGAGACGCTGCTGCCGATGATCCGGGAGTGTGTCCTTCAGGTGGATACGGAGAAGAAGAAGATTCTGATTCACTGGATGAAAGGGCTCAGACCATGAAATTCACGGTGATGACGCTGTTTCCGGAAATGATTTACGAAATGACGCGCTACAGCATTCTGGGACGCGCGGTCGCCTCTGGCCTTCTTACGGTGGAAGCGGTCGACATCCGCGATTACGCCGGCAACAG
>CAYUPA010000114.1:0-2645 GCA_964446565.1 uncultured Lachnospiraceae bacterium | reverse complement strand
TCATCCTCCTCTGCGGCCATTATGAGGGAATTGACCAGCGCGTGCTGGATAAAATCGTCACCGATGAAATTTCGATCGGCGATTATGTGCTGACCGGCGGCGAACTGCCGGCGCTGGTGCTGATGGACGCGGTGTCCCGGATGGTGAAGGGGGTGCTTGGCAATCAGGAGTCGGCGCTTGACGAATCCTTCGCCGGGATGTATCTGGAATATCCTCAGTATACGAGGCCGCGCGTCTTTGAAGGAGAAGAAGTGCCGGAAGTTCTGCTGAACGGACATCATGCGAAGATCGAGGAGTGGCGTCTCCGCGAATCGATGGCGCTCACGATGGAACGCCGCCCGGAGCGAATCAATCCGGAAAAAATGACGGACCCGGAGAAAAAAATATACGACGCGCTGCTGAGGGACCGGAAGCTCTAAGAGCAGCATCCGCTGCCCCTTTACAGGCATTTTTCATTTGGCGGCGGGGATTCGGCCGCCGGCGCGTAAGCGACTCCGGCGGCTTCTTAGATACTGCCTCTAAACTGTGAACGGTATTGACGGGGAGAGATGCCGTTTTCTTTTTTAAAGCAGGAGGAAAAATGCGCGCCGCTGCAAAAGCCGGTTCGTTCCGCGATTTCGGAAAGCGGCAGAGAGGTGGACAGGAGAAGACGCTTCGCTTCGTTCAGCCGGCACGAGAGGATGTACTGGTGCAGGCTCTTGCCGGTATACCGCAGAAAAAGCCGGTTGAGATGATATTCATGGTAGCCTGCCCAGGCGGCAAGCTGCCGGTTGTCGAGCGGTTCCCGATAATGTTCGCGAATATACGAAACCGTCCTGCGCAGCACATCGGAGGAACGGCCGGAAGGGGACGGGACGTCCCGGGCAAGGTCTGTGAGCAGGCCTTTAAGGATGCTGCCGGATTTTTCCCTGAAGAAGCTGTTCTTCTCCGAAAATTCCGCAAGAATCTCCTCGAGCGCGGGAAGATACGGTTCGCCGTTCTCCCTGTGAAGACAGGAATTGAGAAAATTTTCGCCGCCGTCTGTGATTACGTCCGGCGGCGAACTGTCCTGTGGAGAACCGTCCGGCGGCGCACTGTCGCTTGGCGAGCCGCCCTTTGCGGAGCCGTCCGGCTGTGAATCGTCCCCTGGCGAGCCGTCTCGCGAGGGGTCCGCCGGACGCGGCGGGAAGAACGTAACGGCCGCCGTTTCGGACCACCGCAGATCAAAATTGAGAGAAATCAGAGTAATTTCTTCAGCGGAAAAGCTGTAAACGCTGTTTTCCCGGCAGAAGAAGAGAGAACCCGTAAGGAGCGGATACCTGCTGTCCGCCGTGTTGATCTGTCCGCTTCCCTCAAGAATATAAAAAATACGGCAGTCGGCCACCCGGACGCGGCGGCCGGGGGAGTGGTAGGGGAACCGTTCGGCGAACCGGATGAAGGGATTGATTTCATGGAAGCGCATAGGGCGCGTACCTCCCCGTACATGTTTGTTTTTTGAAAAAACATCTTGTTTTTATGGCTTTATCATAGCATAAAACTATGATAATGTTAAGACATTGCTTTGCTTTTCAGCCGCCGGCCCGAGGGCTTTGCGCCGTTTGGCCGCGAGGTTTTGCGTAAGATGTAAAAGCTCCGGTTTCAGGGTCAGGAAGCGCGCCGGAGGAGGGAGAAAAATGCGTTATTCGGTCGGTTTATCGCAGTCGGACGAAAGCTTTACGGACTGTATTCTGGAAAACAGGGAGCATATTTATGAGGTTTATTTTTCATGGGGCGATTTCCCGAACGGAAGGAGCAGTCAGGACGTTTCCGGAGAATACGCGGCGTGGGAGCTTCTGGACCGGCAAAGGGAGGCGCTGAAAAAGCTCAGCGCGCACGGCGTCCGGCTGAATCTGTTGTTTAACGCGAACTGCTATGGAAAGGACAGCCAGTCCAGAGCCTTTTTTCACAAGGTGGGTATGACGGTGGATTTTGTCCGTGAATACTATGGACTGGACTGCGTTACGACGACTTCCCCGCTGATCGCCCGCTTTGTGAAGGATAATTTTGAAGACATCAAGGTGCGCGCCTCGGTGAATATGGAGATCGGTACTGTGGAGGGCATGGAATATCTGGCGGATTACTTCGACGGCTACTATATGAAACGGGAGCTGAACCGGAATCCGGAGGCGATCCGGCCTCTGCGCCGGTGGTGCGACGAGAACGGGAAGCAGCTTTTTGGACTTGTTAACAGCGGCTGCCTGAACTACTGTTCCGCGCATGTTTTTCATGATAACCTCGTGGCCCATGAGGCTGAGCTTGCCGAGATGGATAACGCCTATGCCTTTCGCGGAATCTGCCGCGAGTACCTGTCGGAGGAAAAACACTACGCCTCGCTGATTGAGCGGACGAATTTTATCCGTCCGGAGGATATCGGAGACTATGAACCGTATTTTGAGGCCGCGAAACTCGCTACCCGTGTGCACCGCCGTCCGGCGCTGGTTCTGAACAGCTATGTGAGGGGACGGTACAGCGGGAATATTCTGGAGCTTCTGGAACCGGCCCACAGCATTTACCCTTATGTAATCGAAAACGGGAATCCGCTGAAGCTGGTGAAAATCGACACGGAGCGAGGAGGATTGCGTAAATGAAGGGAATCCGAAAGGACGGGACGAAGCGGGAGATCGCCG
>CAYUPA010000113.1:0-6183 GCA_964446565.1 uncultured Lachnospiraceae bacterium | reverse complement strand
ACCAGCCCGTCCCCGATGGTGTTCACGGACTCGGCCATCTGACGCTGATCCCCGAAAAGGTGCGACAGGGGAATCTGATAATGCACATCGCCGTCCGCCACAGCCTGAATGCCCCTGCGAATCTGAAGAACGCCCACAGCCCGGTAAAGCATAAAGGCAAGCACCGCTCCGTCAAGCAGGAAAATCAGCCATTTGTACCATGTATGGAACGGGGGACCCCCCAGGATGGCGGTCCCGTTCAGGATAAACAGGACTCCCCCCGCAAGAACCGTCTTCCAGATTCCGTTCATGTTTTTCAGAATCGTTCCCACAAACCGGCTTACAAGACGGGTCAGACTGTTCGTCCACAGAATCCGGGCCTTCGCTCTGCGCGCCAGAGACAGCCAGCACAGCAGGAACGTCCAGCAGCAAAATGCCGCTATAAGGGAAAGGATCGCCACGTTAAAGAGCATGGCGTCGGAATAGGGCGTGAAATCGATCACCAGCCTCGCGTCGCCCGTATACGGGTTAAACGGTCCAGAATAGCCGTTCTGAAAATCATAATAGAAATCATAATAGTAGTTATAACCGTAGGTATAGCACAAATCCCCTCCAGCGATCCGACTCACAAAGCCTGCCAACAGGAGCAGCGCCCCTGCCGCGAGCAGAAACAGTTCTGTCTTCCCTTTGTCAATCCGGCTCAGGCAAAGCTCCGTCGTTCGGGCGGAACGCCCCGCCGCGAGGGTCAGCCAGATCAGGCAGACCAGAAGGCCCGTAAAGCCGATGACCAGCATCGCCAGCATCGCCAGCGCCTGCGGCTGGTCCTGTACAAAGAGGCGGCGGGCCTGAGAAAAGGCGTCGTCCTGCGCGGGATATGTCGTATCCACCGCAAAGGTACAGCAGTAATTGGAGAAGGGAAGTATTGCCTCGATGCCGTTCCTCCACTTCCATGCCTCGCTCTCTGTCTCCTCCCCGTTTTTCAGATTGCCGGAAAAATCCGACAGCGCGGGCCGCACCTGCACGTATTTCCCGAACTTCATGAGTTCCGCCGCGTTTTCCTTCCAGTTCCTGAAATCCCGATACTGCGCTTTGTTCGTATAGACCTTCTGGTTGTCCAGATCCGCTATCAGGTAGAAAAAGTTGGTGCCGTCCTCTGTTAAGAGTCCCTGCTCCTGCAGGATACTCTCATACTCCGAGCCGATTTGCCGGATGGTCTTCCCCAGCAGACCGTACAGCGTCTGCAGCTTTCCGTTCCATTCCTTCCGCCCGTTCGCGATCTCCAGCGCATCCGCCGCCCCGTCAGGAGCGTACGCTTCCTTGATCCGGTATCCGTCATAAACCCAGCAGCCGACGTAGAGCGTTTCTCCGTCCCGGCCGCGGATGGGAGAGATGGGTCCGGAGCCTGCGGAATCGCTTTCGTCCATCAACTGTATCAGCTCGTCTGCACTGCGCTCCGTCGTCCAATACTCCCCGGCGTCTGCACCGCGCTCCGTCGTCAAATACTCCCCGGCACTTGCGGGCAGCTGCAGATCTCCGTTCGCGATCAGCTTCTGAAACGTGCTGAACCAATAGTATTGATAGGACTGACCCGGCGTCTTGCAGACGATGATCTGCTCGGCGTCTCCGCCCATCTCGCGGCTGTTCTCCGTCTCCTCGATTCCTACGTTATACCACCAGTCCAGAAGATCCCCCAGACGGTACGCGGCGCCGCTCCCGTTCCTGCCGCTGATGCGGTTCTCATTCGCGTAGATCTGCAAATCCACCAGCTTCCCGCGGTCGGGTTCTCCCCCCTCCAGTCCAAAACTCTCCTGTTTCAGCGCCGCCCAGGACGCATTCTGTGCCGTGTTGAGAAACTGCCAGCCAAAGCTCTCCGAATCCTCATACGACGTCTGCCTTGCCAACAGATCCACCACACTTCTGATCGGGCGATCGGAAAACCAGCACCCTCCGATCAGCAAAAAAGCGGCAAACACAGACGTAAGCGCTATCAAAATCCACTTGCAGGGCGCGCTCAGATACCACTTTTTCATGTATTTCCTCCTAACCCGAATAAACCGGAAACAAAATTCTGCCATTATACGCAGGATTTTATTGATAAGGGCCTAACCGGCCATCCCGGAACAGCAGCTTTTCGCCGTCTTGCGCACGATTTTCCGGATAAGGGCCTATCGGATCTTTTCCACCTTATAGCCCACGCCCCAGACCACCTTCAAATACCGCGGCTCCTTCGGGTTGATCTCGATTTTCTCCCGGATATGGCGGATATGCACCGCCACCGTGTTGTCCGCGCCGAAGGGGTCCTCGTTCCAGATCTGCTCGTAAATCTGGTTGGTGGAAAATACCTTTCCCTGATTCTTCAGCAGGAACAGCAAAATGTTGTACTCTATGGGCGTCAGTTTCACGATCTCCCCGTCCACCGTGACTTCCTTGCGGTCGTCCCGGATCATCAGGCCGCCCGAGCTGAACGTATTGCCGTTCTCCGCCTTGTCCGCGCTCCCCAGCTGGGTGTAGCGCCTGAGCTGCGATTTAACCCGCGCCACCAGCTCCAGCGGGTTGAAAGGCTTCACCATGTAGTCGTCCGCCCCCACGGTAAGCCCCAGAATCTTATCCGCGTCCTCGGATTTGGCCGAGAGAATGATGATGGGCAGGCGCAGTTCCTCCCGAATCTTCAGGGTCGCCCGGATTCCGTCAAGCCGCGGCATCATCACGTCGATGATGAGCAGGTCGACCTCCCGCTCCTTCAGTTCCCGGATGGCCGCCTCCCCGTCGTAGGCCTTGACCACCTGATACCCTTCCTGTGTCAGGTAAATATCGATCGCTTCCACAATGTCCTTATCGTCGTCACAAACCAGTATCACTGCCATGTCGTTTCACCTCCCTCTTCGTATATAAGGTTAGCAGGGAATCTTTAAGAGAAGGACCGGAGAATCTTTAAGATTTTTTTAAGGTGACATGCTATACATCTGCCTGCAATTTTGATACAATATCTTACGTTCTAAACTCTAATCCGAGAAGAGGTATCTGAAATGAGCAAAACCAAAGCAGGAACAGGCGGAAACCGTTATATTCCCTATAAGGAGCGCGCCGGAAACGAGAGCATCGTTTATTTTACCCGCGATCTATCGCCGGAGGGGATCATCAAGGTCTATGACCGGATCAAAGAACCTGTCCATGGCAGGACCGCGATCAAGGTGCACACCGGCGAACCGCACGGCCCGAATATCATCCCGCCGGAATGGATCCGGATTTTCATGGAGAGGGAGCTTCCCGACGCTTCCATTATTGAGACAAACACGTATTACGCGGGCGACCGCTATACCACGGAGCAGCACCGCAAAACGCTGGAAATCAACGGATGGACCCAATTTACCACCGTGGACATTACCGATGAAAACGGGACCGTGATGCTTCCTGTACAGGGCGGCAAATGGTTTACGGAGATGTCGGTCGGCAAATCGCTTACGGACTATGATTCCCTCGTCGCCCTGACCCATTTCAAGGGGCATACGATGGGCGGCTTCGGCGGTTCAAATAAGAATATCGGCATTGGCTGCGCTGATGGCCGTATCGGCAAGGGGATGATTCACGCTAAAGGCGGCAACAACTGGGGCGTCTCCGAGGAAGAGTTGATGGAGAAGATCACCGAATCCACAAAAGCCGTCCTGGATCACTTCGGCCGCCATGCGGTCTATGTAAACGTCCTGCGGAATATGTCCGTCTCCTGCGACTGCGAGGGCGTGGGCGCGGCTCCTGTCACCACGCCGAACGTGGGAATCCTTGCGAGCACGGATATCCTTGCCGCAGACCAGGCCAGCGTAGACATGGTCGCGGCCATGCGCGAAGAAGACCATCACGATCTCATGGAGCGGATCGAGTCCCGCCATGGCTACCGCCAGCTTTCCTACATGAAAGAAATGGGCATGGGCAACGACAGATATGTTCTGATTGACGTGGATCACGGGGACAGACGAATCCTCGCGGCCGACGCCGTGGAAGGTGTCGTGCCTTTTGCCGGCTAATCATCCCTGTGAACCTTTGCTGAACACGGCAGCGGCAGCGGGCGCGGCTTTATCGCCGTCTTCCCGCTGCCGCTGCCGCATCAATAATGAAAACTGCCGCACGCAGGCAGTCTCTTTTAAAGCCCGTACTCCGCAAAGCCCGCAAGAAGCCGTTTCCTGCAGGAATCAAAACAGCCGTTCTCGATCGCGGCCCGGATTTCTTCCATCATCGTATTGTAAAAATACAGGTTGTGCAGAACGCACAGCCGCATTCCCAGCATTTCCCCGCCAATCAGCAGATGGCGGATATAGGCGCGGCTGTAGTGCCGGCAGGCAGGACATCCGCACCCCTCCTCGATCGGCTCCGCGTCCTCCCGAAAGCGCGCGTTCCGCAGGTTGAGCCTTCCTTTCCGGGTATATACGTGGCCGTGGCGGCCGTTGCGGGCCGGCAGCACGCAGTCAAAAAAATCGACGCCCCGCGCGACGCTCTCCAAAATATTGGCCGGCGTCCCCACACCCATCAGATAGGTCGGCCTGTCCGCAGGAAGTTCCGGAACCGTAATTTCGAGAATGTGGTACATCGCCTCATGCGACTCGCCGACGGCGAGGCCGCCGATTGCATAGCCGTCGAGGTCAAGTTCGCGGATGGCCCTCGCGTTCTCGATGCGGACATCTTCCAGAACGCCCCCCTGGTTGATTCCAAAAAGCATCTGCCGGCGGTTGAGCGTGTCCTCCCGTCCGTTCAGCCGTTCCATCTCCCGCCTGCAGCGCACAAGCCACCGAAAGGTCCGCGCCACGGACTTTTCGATATAGGACCGTTCCGCCGTGCTCGGCGGACATTCATCGAAGGCCATGGCAATCGTCGAGGCTAAATGCGACTGAATCTGCATACTTTCCTCCGGCCCCATGAAAATCCGCCGTCCGTCGATGTGCGAGGAAAAGGTCACGCCCTCCTCCTGAATCGTTCCGCGCAGCGCCGTCAGGGAAAACACCTGAAACCCGCCGGAATCCGTCAGAACCGGCCTGTCCCAGTTCATGAAGCGGCGCAGGCCCCCCATCCGGTATATCAAATCGTCCCCTGGCCTGACGTGCAGGTGATAGGTATTGGAAAGCTCCACCTGGCAGTGAATCTCCTTCAGGTCCATCGTGGAAACCGCGCCTTTAATGGCCCCTGCCGTCCCGACATTCATAAAAACCGGCGTCTCAATCGTGCCGTGCGGCGTATGGAAGCGGCCCCGTTTGGCCCTGCCGTCCGTTTTTATCAGTTCGTACATCCGCCGCTTCCCTCTTGTATCCGTTCCGCTTCTCTCTCGTATCCGCTCCGCTTTTCGATGATATAGCGGGGCCGTCCCTTCACCTCGCCGTAGATTTTCCCGATATACGCTCCGACTACGCCGAGGCAGAGCATCTGCAGCCCGCCGAGCAGCCAGATCGAAAAAACGATCGCCGTCCAGCCCGGCACAGCGCTGCCGGTCAACTTGGAAATCACGGCGTAAAGAAGGCCGATCAAACTCAGGACGGAAATCAGTATGCCGCATTTGGAGATGATCGTAAGCGGCTTCACGCTGAAGGACGTAATGCCCTCAACGGCAAACGACAGCATCTTCCGAAGCGGATATTTGGATTCGCCGGCATATCGTTCCGCCCGGACGTATTCGACGGTCGCGGTTTTGTAGCCGAGCTCGGGCACGATGCCCCGGAGGAAGAGGTTGACCTCGCCGTACTGCGAGAGCGCGTCGAGCGCCTTTTTGCTCATCAGCCGAAAATCCGCGTGGTTATAGACAAGCCCCGTTCCCATCCGTTTCATAAACCGGTAATAGCCCTGCGCCGTCAGGCGTTTAAACCTCGTATCGCTGTCCCGGTTGCTGCGGACGCCGAACACGATTTCGCACCCTTCTTCGAAGCGGTCCAGCATCCGATCGATCGCCTCGATATCATCCTGAAGATCGGCGTCCATCGAAATCACCGCGTCGGCCCGGGTCCGCGCCTCCATAAGCCCCGCCAGCAGCGCGTTCTGGTGCCCCCGGTTATGGGCGAGCTTTACTCCAAGGAACCGGGGATCGTCCTTCTGAAAGCTCTCAATCAGCGCCCACGTCGCGTCCCCGCTTCCGTCATCGACCATTAAAACGCGGCTCTCTTCGCTGATGCGCCCGGCTCCGCAAAGCGCGTTCAGCTTCGTCCGCAGGCGCTTTGCGGTTTCCGGAAG
>CAYUPA010000112.1:0-6201 GCA_964446565.1 uncultured Lachnospiraceae bacterium | reverse complement strand
CGGGGGGGGCTTGTTAATAGCGCCCCGGCTGCCCGCCGCGTCGGGGCGTCGGGGCCCCCCCCCGGCCCGGGACCCATCTGTCAGGAAACCGGGGCGTTCGGATCGCGCGTAAAATCAAAGCCGCATTGCAGCAAAAATTCGCGCGCCATCATCGTGGCGCCCATCTGATTGGGATGTACGCGATCCCAGGCGATACAGGCGGAATGGCGGATTTTACAGAAGTTTGTGTACATCCGCTGGAAATCCACCAGGATACAGTCATGCTTTTTCGCGAGTTCTTTGCAGATTTCAGCGTATTCGTCCATCCGTCTGCGCATTGCGTCTTCCGGATTCGGTTCGATATAGTACGGCGTGCAGAGGAAAATGCCTTTTACATTTTCCTTTACGGACAGAATCATCGTTTCCACGTTCTCGCGGTACTCATCCGGCATCACCTGCGAATCCGGTATGGCGGGGCTGTCAAACTGACGCCATACGTCGTTGATGCCGATGCAGATGGAAACCCAGTCCGGCTGCAGTTTAACGACGTCCTCGTCGAAACGTTTCAGCAGGAGACGGCTGGTGTCGCCGCTCACGCCGGCGTTTGTGACGCGGATTCGAAGCGCCGGATACCATGTTATCAGCATGTTTTCGATAACCCGCACGTAGCCGTGGCCGAGATTATCGAACAGACCCTCGCCAAGCGGACGCGCCCGTCCCACATCGGTGACGGAGTCGCCGGCAAAAACGACGCGGTCCCCATCTTGAAACAGCATTGGAATCCCTCCCTCAATCTTTGAGGAACAGCTCGATCACCGGGACGATGTCCGGCTTCTTGATCGGCAGTTCCAGCGTAAGCGTTCCGGAGCCGTAAGCGAAGGACGTGTTAACTGCCTCGCCGTCCGTTCCTTCGATCATCTTCAGTTCGGAGGCGTCGTTTAAAAGCTGCGCGTATTCGACCTTACCGGCCATGCCGTCGAGATGCAGATGGCGGAACGGCCAGCTGAATACGTGGACATACAGCCGGTTCGTCTTCGGATTGTACGTCAGTCGGCAGTCCTCGGGACATGAAATTTCGGCCGGCGCCTGTGTGCATCCGTAAATGGAGCGGCTGTGACGGCGCATCCACTTTCCGATTCCGCTTAGAGCATCCAGCGCCCGCTGATCGAACTCGCCCCGCGCGGTCGGTCCGACGTTGAGAAGCAGGTTACCGCCCTTACTGACGGAATCGACCAGCATCTTGATCAGCATTTCCACGCTCTTCCAGCTCTCCTCATCGCGGTAATATCCCCAGGAGCCGCTGAAGGTCTGACACGCTTCCCACACGACCGGTTTTCCGCCGACCTTGACCCATTCGCGCGGCTGGTACTGCTCCGGCGTCTTGATATCCTGATCGATCTGCAGCCTGTCGTTGATGAGGATGTCCGGCTGATAGCTCCGGACCATCTTGAGCAGCCGTTCGGACTGCCAGACGTCTTTTCCCTTGCCGGCGAACCGCGCGGTGGGCGCAACGGAAAAATCGAACCAGAGAATGTCGATTTTGCCGAACTGCGTCATGAGTTCCTCAACCTGATTATAGAGGTAGTCCGCGTACCGGGTGATATCGCGGTTTTTGTCCTGCGCGATGTAGTCCTCGTTTTCGCGCATCGGATGGCAGCCGTCGACCGTGTAGTCTTCATGGTGCCAGTCAAGAAGGGAATGGTAGAAGCCGACCTTAAGCCCTTCCGCGCGGAACGCCTCGACCATCGGATGAAGGATATCCTTGCCGTAGGGTGTATTTGTAACCTTGTAATCCGTGTACTTCGTGTCCCAGAGGCAGAATCCTTCGTGGTGCTTCGTCGTAATGACAAAATATTTCATGCCGGCGTCTTTGGCCGCCTTCGCCCAGGCCTTCGGATCGTAGAGGTCCGGATCGAAATGCCTGAAATACTTCTCATACTCCTCGTTGCTGAGCTTTTCGCGGCTTTTCATCCACTCGTGCCGCGCGCCTTCCGAATAGAGGCCGAAGTGAATAAACATTCCAAATCGGTCCGCCGTAAACCACTCCGTATTGCCCGGAGTCGGCATCGGTTTGATAACTTCCATGTTTATAATCCTCCTGATGGTAAAGTGTATATAACGCGGGAACAATCCCCCGACGCGTTACGCGAAGCCGTTCGTCCGCTGCAGGATGAAGATGCCCGGTTCCAGTCCGCCGGCCTCGGTCCGGACGTGCCGCAAAAGGCGCAAAGCCTGCCGGCGCTTCATGATTTCATCCGAAAGCAGTTTCAGTTCCTGTGTATAGAGGACGGCGATGCCGCCTTCCTTCAGCCACTCTGTAATCTTATCCAGTAAAGCGCGGTAGAGTTTTTCATTGCCCGCGTGAGTTCCCACGCGGTTGCCGAAGGGAAGATTGCCGATCACTTCATCGTACCTGCCCCGCGCTTCGTATTTCAGACAGTCTTTTGCGATAAATTCGGCGGCAAGGCCCGCCGCCTTCACATTTTTCCTTGCGATTTCCACCGCCTGCCGGAAAATGTCGATGCCGGTAAGTTCCCGGCAGGGGCTATAGAGCGCGCGTTCGATCAGCATCGTGCCGCTTCCGCAGCAGGGGTCCAGCACCCGCGCGCCGGGTTTGAGAAACGGAGCGGCAAGGCGGACCACACCGGCGGCCGTGGAAGGATGTATGGAGGCGGCGACGGTCCCCTTGCGGTAGGCGAACCGCCGGTCCGGCGCCGTATACAGCCTGACCCATACGCCGCAGAAGCTGCCGCGCGGTTCCACCCTGAGTTCCGCCTCATAGGCGGAGGGGACGTTTACAAGCTGACCGTCCGGAACGGACTGTTCAACGGCCCCGGCAATGGCCCGGGCCATCGGACCGCGGCGCACGTCCTTTCCGCGAACCTCGATCCGGTAGGCATAAGGCGGCCTGCCTTCATGGCATTTTTTCATGAGGCGCAGCAGGAAGGGGCCGGCGGCGGTCCCGATTTTTTCACCGTCAAAAGGAATCTTGCCGGCCACGGGAATCAAGAGCTCCCGCCAGGTCCGCACATTCTGCAGAAGCGGGTAGGCGTTGAGGCGCAAGGCCACCCGTCCGCTGCCGATCCGCCGGACGTCCGTGAAAGCGGATGGGGACCGTGCGTTTTTACAGGCGGATCGAGACTGGGTGTCCGCGCCGGCGGATTGGGCAGTCCGTGCGTCCGCGCCGGCGGATCGGGACTGAATGTCCGCACCGGCGGATTGGGTGGTCCGCGCGTCTTTGCCGGCGGCGGCAAGTTCCGAAAGCAGGGCCTCTTCCATGGAAGGCGCGCAGCGCAGTTCAATCGGAAGGCCCTCCGGAAAGCCGGTAAACGGATGGCGCGGCGTCGTAACGTAGGAGGCTCTTGCCGCGGAAAGAGCCTCCCTCTCTTCGCGCGCATGCTTTTCTTCCTCCCTGTCCCGCGCCGGTTCGACTTCATAGCGCAGAAGCGCCGTTTCCGCCTCTTTTGTCTGCATCGCGCCAAGCGCGAGAATCTGGGAAGGCCGCGCAAACCGCGCCGTTTCGTTCGTTAAAGCCTGAATCAGAACCGGGACGTCCCTCGGGTCCCGCAGTGCGCCCGCAAGCCGCGCCGCGTTTTTGCGCACCTTCGGCTCCCGGGACAGGAGCAGACGGTGCAGAAGGGAGCGGTCCTTAAGCATGTCGTTCAGGGCCCTGGCGTACCGTTCCTGCTTCGCCGCCCGCACGAAAAAGGACAGTGCCGCCGCGTTTTCCTCAAGGACCAGTTCCCACGCGCCGTCCCACGCCGGCTCAATCTCGATGTTCTGCGAGCCGTTCGGCTCGGACAGAAGCGACAGAACCTCTTCTTTTGTATACATCGGGCTTACTTTGCAAGGAGCCTCTTCAAACGCTCCATTGCTTCTTCGGCGTCCTCATGGTTTCCGAAGGCCGTCAGCCGGAAAAAGCCCTCGCCGCAGGGGCCGAACCCCGCGCCGGGTGTTCCGACGATGCCGGCCCCGTTCAGCAGATAGTCAAAGAATTCCCATGAGCCCATGTGATTCGGGCACTGCATCCAGATATAAGGGGAATTCTCGCCTCCGGTATACCAGATGCCAAGTTCCTCGAGCGTCTTTGCGATCCGTTTCGCGTTGCGCCGGTAGTACGCGATGTTCTCCTGCGTCTGCAGGAGCCCCTCCTCGGTGAAAACGGCCGCCGCGCCTCTTTGCACGATGTAGGAAACGCCGTTGAATTTCGTTGTCTGACGGCGCAGCCACATCCCGTTTAACGCGCCAAGCGCTTTGGGAACGACGGTATAGCCGCACCGCGTGCCGGTAAAGCCGGCTGTCTTCGACAGAGAGCAGAATTCAATCGCGCAGTCCTTCGCGCCCTCGATTTCATAGATGCTGCGGGGCAGGGCCTCCGACGCGACAAAGGCTTCGTATGCGCTGTCAAACAGAATCACGGCGCCCTTTTCCTTCGCGTAGGCCACCCACTTCGCAAGCTGCGCGCGGTCATAAACGGCGCCCGTCGGATTGTTCGGGGAACAGAGATAGATGATATCCGCCTCCACGCTGTAATCCGGCAGCGGAAGGAAGCCGTTCTCCACGGATGCCTTCATGTAAATGACTTCGCGTCCGGCCATGCGGTTGGTATCGACATACACAGGGTAGACCGGGTCCGGAACCAGCACCGTATTGTCCGGGGCAAACAGATCGAGAATATTGCCGATGTCGCTCTTGGCCCCGTCGCTTATAAAAATTTCATCCAGCGCGAGGTCCACGTTCCGTTTCCGGTAGTACCCCCGCACAGCCTCCCGCAGAAAATCATAGCCCTGTTCCGGCCCGTAGCCGTGAAAGGTTTCCTTCTTCGCCATTTCATCCACGGCGGCATGCATCGCGTCCGTAACGGCCCGGCACAGCGGCAGCGTCACGTCGCCGATTCCCATCCGGATCACGCCGCGCTCCGGATGGGCTTTCTTAAATTCCGCGACCTCGGTATTGATGCGGGAAAAGAGATAACTCGGCTCCAACTTTGCGTAATTTTTATTGATTTGCATAGACAGTCCTTTCTTGTATGACGCGGCGCGGCAGCGTCTCGTTTGCGGCATGGCGCGGTATTTTTTCGTTTGCGGCACGGCGTGGCAGCGTCTCGTTCATGGCACGGCATCTTTTCCTGTGCGGCGCGGCGCATATTTTCACTTTCGCGGCGTACCATCTTCTCATTTACTGCGCGGCGTACCGCCTTCTGAGCGCCGCCGCGATAAATTCGCGAAACAGAGGATGCGCCCGGTTCGGACGGCTCTTAAATTCCGGATGATACTGCACGCCGACATAAAAATCCGTATCCGGCAGTTCCACGACCTCTACCAGCCGCCCGTCCGGCGAAGTGCCGGAAATCACAAGACCGGCCTGCTTCATATCCTCGCGGAAGCGGTTGTTGAACTCATAACGGTGGCGGTGGCGTTCCGCGATTTCCGTTTTCCCATACGCTTTCTCAAGAAGCGTGCCCTGCACGATCGAACAGGGGTAGGCGCCAAGACGCATGGTGCCGCCCTTCGGAATATCCCCGTTCTGGTCCGGCATGAAATCAATGACTGGATGCGTCGTTTCCGGGGAGAACTCTGTGGAATCCGCGTCCTTGTAGCCCAGAACGTAGCGCGCGAAAGCAATCACGAAAATCTGCATCCCCAGACAGATTCCGAAAAACGGAACGCCGGTTTCCCGCGCGTAGTTGGCGGACAGGATCATGCCTTCGATACCGCGGTTGCCGAATCCGCCCGGAATGATGATCGCGTCCGCGCCGCTTAGCGCCTTCGCGACGTTGCCCGGGGTAATGCTCTCCGAATCCGTCCATTGAATCGAGACGCGGCTGTGATTTTCAAAACCCGCGTGATACAGGGCTTCCGCGACGGACAGATAGGCGTCGTGCAGCTTCGTGTATTTGCCGACAAGGGCGACCGTAACCTCCTTATCGCTGGTCTGCATCCGGCGCAGCATGGCGTTCCAGTCGTTCATATCGCTTTCATGCGGACATTCGAGATGCAGCTCGCGGCATACGATTTTGGCGAGACCGTTCTCTTCCAGCATGATCGGCGCCTGATAGAGACTCGGAAGCGTAATGTTTTCAATGACGCAGTCCTGCTTCACATTGCAGAACAGCGCGATCTTTTTCGTGATGGATTCCTCGAGGTGTTCGTCGCAGCGCGTCACGATGATGTCCGGCTGAATGCCGAAAGACTGCAGTTCCTTGACGGAATGCTGGGTCGG
>CAYUPA010000111.1:0-6207 GCA_964446565.1 uncultured Lachnospiraceae bacterium | reverse complement strand
GATCAAACTCGCGTATTACGGCAACCGCATCGTGATGTTCGCGCCGCTCTATCTGTCGAACTACTGCGTGAACGGCTGCGTGTACTGCCCCTACCATCAGAAGAACAGGCACATTCCGCGCCGTAAACTGACGCAGGACGAAATCCGCAGGGAAGTCATCGCGCTGCAGGATATGGGGCACAAGCGTCTTGCGCTGGAAGCGGGCGAGGACCCTGTCAACAACACGATGGAGTACTACCTCGAGAGCATTCGGACGATTTACAGCATTAAACACCGCAACGGCGCGATCCGCCGCGTCAATATCAATATCGCCGCCACGACGGTCGAGAATTACCGCAGACTGAAGGAAGCCGGCATCGGAACCTACATCCTGTTTCAGGAGACCTACCACAAGGAAAGCTATCTGAAACTCCATCCAACAGGACCCAAGCACGATTACGATTACCATACGGAGGCGATGGACCGCGCGATGGAAGGCGGCATCGACGACGTCGGGCTTGGCGTGCTGTTCGGGCTGGAACTCTACCGCTATGAGTTTGCCGGCCTGCTGATGCATGCCGAACATCTGGAAGCCGTTCACGGCGTAGGGCCGCATACGATCAGCGTTCCCCGCATCAAGCGCGCCGATGATATCGACCCGTCCGCCTTTGACAATTCCATTTCCGATGAAATCTTCGAGAAGATTACGGCCTGTATCCGCCTCGCCGTTCCGTATACCGGAATGATCGTCTCGACCCGGGAGAGCGAGGCGGTGCGCAGCAGGATGCTCCATCTGGGTATCTCGCAGGTCAGCGGCGGCTCCCGCACCTCGGTCGGCGGCTACGCGGAAGAGGACCGTCCGCATGATACGGAACAGTTCGACGTCTCCGATCAGCGCAGTCTGGACGAGGTCGTCCGCTGGCTGATGAACAACGGACACATTCCGTCCTTCTGCACGGCCTGCTACCGCGAAGGGCGGACCGGCGACCGTTTCATGAGCCTGTGCAAGAACGGCCAGATTCTGAACTGCTGCCACCCGAACGCGCTCATGACGCTCACGGAATACCTTGTCGATTATGCTTCCGAAGAGACGAAACGGATTGGATTTCCGCTCGTTCAGGAGGAGCTTAAAAAGATTCCCAATCCCAAAGTTCAGGAAATCGCAAGGCAGAACATTCAGGATATCATGAACAGCAACCGCCGCGATTTCCGGTTCTAAGAAAAAGGAGACAGGCGGTTTTCGGACAGATCGGTCCGACAGGCAAAACAGGCAGGCCGACAGATTGGTCAGGCAGACAAAACGGTCAGGCAGACAGTACGGTCCGACTAACAGAACAATTTGACAGACGGAACGGGCAGAGTGCCGCGGGCTGTAACGCCCTCAGGCATTCCGCCCGTTTTCATGAATTCCAGGGGCATCCCCCGGAACGTTTTTGGAACGTACTGCCCCGTGCGGGCGCATATATCCCCCTTCGGGGTCTTCTGTGCCCCGCACGGTCTGAATTTCCCTGTGTCAAACGCCCGTCTTCTCCGCGTAGGTCGTATGCAGAAGATGATGCGCTCTCTCGGAATTGGGCTTCGTAAGATACTCCTCGTACAGCCTGATGATGGAGGGGTTCTCATGGGACTTGCGGATCGGCTTTTCCTCATCCTCTTTCAGCAGGCACTGCTGACGGGCCTTAATAATGTCCATATCGCCATGATGATACGGCTGGCCGCCGCCGTCTACGCAGCCTCCCGGGCAGGCCATAATCTCAATGGCGTGCAGATTCTGAGGATTTCCGGCCTTAATCTCTTCCATGATGGCGCGCGCGTTGCCAAGGCCGCTCGAAATCGCGATGTTGAGCGTCGTCCCTCCGATATCGACATGCGCGACGCGAATCCCGTACTCGGTACTGCGGACGTCTTCAAACTCCACCTTTTCCAGCTTCTCGCCGGTCATCGTCTCATAAGCGGTTCTGAGAGCCGCTTCCATGACGCCGCCGGTCTTTCCGAAGATGACGCCGGCTCCGGTGGATTCGCCCATCGGCTCGTCAAAATCTTCCTCTTCAAGGTCCATGAGATCGATGTTCATCTGCTTGATCAGGTTCGCAAGCTCACGGGTTGAAATCGAAATATCCACGTCCGGATTGCCGTCCGTACCAAGCTCTTCGCGGCTCGCCTCATATTTCTTGGCAAGACAGGGCATGACGGATACGACGACCATGTCCTCGCGGGCCACGCCGAGCTTCTCCGCCAGATAGGTTTTCGCAATCGCGCCGAACATCGCCTGCGGCGACCGCGCGCTTGAAGGCAGGTCCAGATACTCCGGGTACTGCGTTTCAATGAAGCGCACCCACGCCGGGCAGCAGGAGGTCATAAGCGGAAGGGACACCTTCTCTCCCTTCAGATATCTTGTAATCCGATCGACCAGCTCGGCGGCCTCTTCCATGATCGTCAGATCGGCTCCGAAATCGGTATCATATACGTAATCGAACCCGATCTTGCGAAGCGCGGCGGCCATCTGACCGGTTACGCTCGTACCCGGCTCATAGCCGAACTCCTCGCCAAGGGCCGCGCGGACGGAGGGCGCCGTCTGCACGATCACGGTCTTCGTCGGGTCGTTCAGCGCTTCGATCACCTTCCATGTATTGTCCTTCGCGGTCAGGGCGCCGACCGGGCAGACCTGCACGCACTGTCCGCAGTAGGTGCAGACCGTCTCTTTAAGCGGCGATTCGAAGGAGGTCCCGACATACGCTCCAAACCCGCGATTGACCGCGGACAGAGCGCCGACGGTCTGTATCTGATTGCACATGGTTTCACAGCGGCGGCACATGATACACTTCGTCATATCGCGCACAATGGAAACGGATTCGTCGATCGGAACGGTGGAAATCGACTTGCCGGTGATGTTGATCTTCCGGATTCCCAGACGCTCCGAAAGCTCCTGCAGTTCGCATTCGCCGGACTTGTCGCAGGTCAGGCAGTCCTTCGGATGATCGGAGAGCAGCAGTTCCATGATCGTGCGGCGGGCTTCCAGTACATTCTTTGTATTGGTCCGGACCACCATTCCCTCCGCGACCGGCGTCGCGCAGGCCGGCGCCAGATTGCGGCGTCCCACGACCTCTACCACGCAGATGCGGCAGGACGCGGGCTTATTGACCATTCCCACCTCATGCATGTCCATGTAACATAATGTCGGAATATATACGCCGGCCTCTTCCGCGGCGTCTAAAATCGTGCTGCCGGCCGGTACCTGAACCTGAACGCCGTCAACCGTTACATTTACCATCTTAGGCATCTTCTGACAACTCCTTCCTTAATGCTTCGAAATCGCACCAAAGCGGCAGCTTTCCAGACACGTACCGCACTTGATACACTTCGACTGGTCGATCGTATGAGGCTGTTTCACCTGACCGCTGATCGCGCCGACCGGGCACTTGCGGGCGCAAAGCGTGCATCCCCTGCAAAGGTCCGGATTGATCTCGTAGCGAATGAGCGCCTGACACTTGCCGGCCGGGCAGCGCTTCTCCTTCACATGGGCGATATACTCATCCTCAAATGCGTTCAGCGTAGAAAGAACCGGGTTCGGAGCCGTCTGTCCAAGGCCGCACAGAGCCGTATCCTTGATAACCTGACTGAGCCTCTTCAGCTCTTCAATATGCTGCATCGTGCCCCGGCCTTCCGTGATCTCCTTCAGCAGTTCGGAAAGACGTTTGGTGCCGACGCGGCACGGAGTACATTTTCCGCAGGATTCCTCCTCGGTGAATTCCAGATAGAAACGGGCGACAGACGGCATACAGTCGTCTTCGTCCATCACGATCATACCGCCGGACCCCATCATGGAACCCTTGGCGACCAGATTATCAAAATCGATCGGCGTATCCAGGTCTTTCTCCGTCAGGCAGCCTCCGGAGGGTCCGCCCGTCTGTACCGCCTTAAACTTCTTGCCGTTCTTGATGCCGCCGCCGATTTCGTAAATGACCTCGCGCAGCGTCGTTCCCATCGGAACTTCGATCAAACCGACGTTATTGATCTTGCCGGCCAGCGCGAAGACCTTCGTGCCGGAGCTTTTCTCCGTGCCGATGGAACGGAACCAGTCCGCGCCTTTCAGGAAAATGACAGGGACGTTCGCGTAGGTTTCCACGTTGTTGACGTTGGTCGGCTTCGCCCAGTACCCGCTCTCGGCCGGGAACGGAGGCTTGGTCGTAGGCTCGCCGCGGTTCCCTTCCATCGAATGGATGAGCGCCGTCTCTTCGCCGCAGACAAAGGCGCCCGCGCCGAAGGAAAGCTGTATATCAAAGCTGAAACCGGTTCCGAGAATATTTTCGCCAAGCAGCCCGTACTCCCGCGCCTGATCGATCGCGATCTGCAGACGCTGAATGGCTAACGGATACTCCGCGCGGATATACACGCGCCCCTCGGAGGCGCCGATCGCGTAGCCGCAGATTGCCATCGCTTCAATTACGCTGTTCGGATCGCCCTCAAGGATGGAACGGTCCATGAACGCGCCCGGATCGCCCTCGTCCGCGTTGCAGACCACGTATTTCTGCTCCGCCTGATAGCCTCTTGCGAACTGCCATTTCGTGCCGGTCGGGAACCCGGCGCCGCCGCGGCCGCGAAGTCCGGATTTCTTGACCTCCTCGATCACCTGTTCCGGGCTCATTTCAAAGAGGCACTTCGCAAGCGCCTGATAGCCGTCGCGCGCGATGTACTCGTCGATGTTCTCGGGATCGATGAATCCGCAGTTTCGCAGGGCGATGCGCAGCTGCTTCTTGTAGGAATCCATGTGTTTGGCATCCGAAACCTTTTCGCCGGTATCCGGATCGACGTACAGAAGACGGGAAATCTTCCGGCCATTTACGATGTGCTCCCTTACGATTTCTTCCGCGTCCTCCGGCCTGACCTTCGTATAGATCGTAGCATCCGGCAGAATTTTCACGATCGGCCCCTTATCGCAGAATCCGAAGCAGCCTGTCATCAGAACCTTGACTTGATCCGCCATGCCGGCGTTCTGAACCGCCTCGCGAAGACTTTCCGCAATCTGAGGGGAATTCGACGACTTGCAGCTTGTGCCGCCGCAGACCAGAATATGAAATTTATAATCAGCCATGTGTAACCCTCCTCTTAGTCGATCGGTTTGTTCGCGGGATTGATGATGCCGTCGAGCAGTTCGCCGGTCTTGATCGTTTTATCGATGATGTCATGGACTTTCGTCCTGTCGACGTAGCCGTAAATGACCGGCTCCCTGCCGGGAACCGTCAGTTCGATCGTAGGCTCCGCGTAACAGTAGCCCATGCAGCCGGTCTGCGTGACCACAACGTTGTCAATATGCTGTCTTTTAAACTCTTCGATGAATTCGTCCATCACCTCGCGGGCGCCCGCCGCGATGCCGCAGGTTGCCATTGCGACGCGTACCTGAATTCTGTCTTCGGCGCCGCCGTCCGCTGCGGAAAGAGAAAGGGATTTCCTCGCCTGCTCCCTGATCTTCTGCAGCTCCTCCAGTGATTTAATCTTAGCCATAATAATCCTCCGCTCTATCTCATAAATCCAGTCGAAATTATTCGCACTCGGCCAGTACGCCGCTAACCTTCTCCGGGGTCATGCGCCCGTATACCTTCTGGCCGATCATGACGACAGGGGCCAGACCGCAGGCTCCTACACAGCGAAGCGTCCGCAGAGAGAACTTCCCGTCCGCCGTCGTCTCTCCGACATCGATCGAAAGCTGCTTCTTAAGCTCCTGGAGAATCGAATCCGCGCCGCGCACGTAGCAGGCGGTTCCCAGACATACGGAGATGTCGTACTTTCCTTTCGGATTCATTGTGAAGAAAGAATAGAAGCTCACGACGCCGTATACCTTGGATACAGGGACGCCCAGCTTCTTCGCGACATGGACCTGAACCTCCCTGGGAAGATAGCCGAAAATGCCCTGCGCCGTGTGAAGGACACGGATCAGTTCCCCCTTTGTGGTGGGCAAAGAAGCAATGAACGCGTCGAGCTTTTCATATTTTTCTTTGTCCGCACCGTTTTCGCAATTACATGCCATGTTCCATACCTCCTGATTCGTATTGATAAACTCTGTATAAATACCGCTTATCCGCGCAGCAATAGATCAAGTATAGCAAAGGATGAAGAAAAAGTAAACAAGGAAATTCATGAATTGGAAAAACCGGTACATTCAGCGTAACAGTTCACGGGAGTTTAACAGTTCAATCACGTCGAAACAGTCGAAAAGCCTTTTCTGGCTTA
>CAYUPA010000110.1:0-6223 GCA_964446565.1 uncultured Lachnospiraceae bacterium | reverse complement strand
GGCCGCGCAGGGACTGCCGTTTTACGGCGGAAACGTGACCTATCACATTCCGCTTGATTTGAAACAGGACGGCACACTGCATGTGCAGGCGACGCAGTACAGGGCGCCGCTCTGGAAAGCCCGCGTGGACAAAGGGACGTGGAAGGCCGCGCCGTTCTCGCCGTACGCGGCGGAGTTCGCCGTCGAAAAGGGTCCGCATACTCTCGAGATCACCGTCTTTGGAAACCGGATCAACTCCTTCGGGCAGGTGCATAACTGTGATGAAACGTGGACGTATTTCGGGCCTGATTCGTGGAGAACGACGGGGGCCGCGTGGTCGTACGAGTACCACCTGCACAGGGCGGGTCTGCTGAAGAGGCCGGAACTTAGCCTGCGCTTTTCAAAGCGGTAAAATTTTCGCGACAGCCGGGAAAGGAACCTGAAGGAATGAAACGTGTAGGAACCTGGATGAAAAACAGCCCGATTCGCTGTACGATACTTCTCTCGTTTCTTACGTATTTACTGATGGAAATCGTCAGCAGACATTCTTTTATCGAGCCGTTTTTGTATCTGGTGCAGCGCCCGCATCTCTTTCTGTACAATGTACTGATCATCGCCCTCACGGTGTCTGTCGCCCTGTTTTTTCGCAAGCGCGTTTTTGTGGCCGGTCTGATCTGTACGATCTGGCTGATTCTGGGCATCGTAAACGGGATCGTGCTGCTGTTTCGGACGACACCGTTTTCCTTCGGCGATCTGAAGGTCGTCGGTTCCGTTTTCAATATCATCACGGTGTATCTGAAAGTCTGGCAGATCGTTCTGATCGCAGTCCTTGCGGTCATGCTGATCGCCGGAATCGTACTGCTCTACATCTTCAGTCCCAAATGGGAGCGCCGCCCGGCGCGCGGAGGAGTTTCCCTCGCGGTCGGCGGCGCGGCGTTCGCCTATGTCACCTATCTGTTTTTTACGAACGGCATCCTTGCGCGCAATGTCTATAATATCGCGGACGCCTACCGCGATTACGGCTTTGTCGTCTGCTACACGGAAAGCATTTTTGTACGCGGCGTCGACAAACCGGAAACCTACTCGGTGCGGACGGTGCGGGAGATTGCGGATATGCTCGATCTGGACGAGAAGACGAAAGAGCCGGACAGCAAACCGAACGTCATTTTTCTACAGCTTGAATCCTTTTTTGATCCGTATCATCTGACCAGCACCGAATATACGCAGGACCCGGTTCCGTTTTTCCGTTCGCTGAAAGACAGCTGTTCGACCGGATATCTGTCGGTGCCGTCCTACGGAGCCGGTACGGCCAATACGGAGTTCGAGGTGCTGACCGGGATGGATCTGGAATATTTCGGACCGGGCGAATATCCGTTCAGCACGATACTCCGGCAGACGACCTGTGAATCGATTGCGTATAATCTAAAGGAACTTGGCTACACCAGCCACATGATTCATAATAACAGCGGCAGCTTCTACGGGCGGAATCTGGTCTATCCGAATCTTGGCTTCGATGTGTTCAATTCGATTGAATACATGCATAATGTCGAGGTGAATCCGCTGGGCTGGGCCAAGGACAGCGTGCTTACGGAGGAGATTTCACAGAATCTCAGGGAGACTGCGGGACGGGACCTGATCTTTGCCATCTCGGTGCAGGGGCATGGAAAATATCCGGAGGACCCCGTGGATGATTTTCTGGCCGTGGATGTGCAGAACCTCGACCCGGAGCGGTGGACGGAGACGGAAATCAACGAGTTCACGTATTATATTAACCAGCTTCATCAAATGGATGATTTTCTGAAAGATCTGACCGATGTGCTGAACAATCTCGCCGAACCGACGGTCCTCGTCCTCTACGGCGATCACATGCCGGATTTCGATTTTACGGCGGATGAACTTGACAATAAGAACCTCTATCAGACCGAGTACGTCATCTGGAGCAATTTTGCGATGGAGCGCGAAACAAGGGATCTTGAGGCCTACCAGTTATCGGCTTATGTGCTGGAGCGGCTGAACATTCATAACGGCATCCTCACGAAGCTGCATCAGATGGGCGACCGGAATCCGTACTATCAGGACGATCTTAAGATGCTGGAATACGATATGCTTTACGGCGATCAGACGATCTACTCCGGCATTTCGCCGCTCACTCCGACGACGATGCAGATGGGAACGGAAGAAATCCAGATCAAAGACGTAACCTACGATCCCGAACAGCGGCTTTTGACCGTAAAGGGAGAGGATTTTACGCCATGGAGCGTCATCTATGTCAACGATCAGGAGCAGAAAACAGTCTACAACTCCCGGTATGAGCTGCGCGCGGAAAACATCGATATCCATAATGAAGACAGCGTCTTTGTCGCGCAGCAGACCGAGTCGAAGGAAATCCTGAGCAGCACCGTGAACTACTACATTCTCGATCTCGAGGAGGAAGAGGAGGACTAAACGGTCCGCTGGGACAAGGGGACCGGAGGGGCGGCGGCAGGTCTGTTTCCTTCAGGGTCAGATTCCGGTTTCGGCGAATCCCGCGGGCGTCAGAACCGTCATGGAGGAAAAGCCAAGGTCCAGAAGGAGCTTTCGGGCTTTTTCGTATCCCATGGCGAGCGTTCCCTCATGATGCGCGTCGGTGGTGATGATGAGACGCGCGTGCAGATCGCGGAGAATCCGCAGCAGCGCGACGGAGGGATACGGTTCCCGGCAGAGACCGCTGTTTACGGCTCCGATATTGACTTCGAACAGGACATCCATGCGGCAGAGTTCCGTAAGGGTGTCCTTTATCATGCCGAGGTATTTCGGGTCCGTCTCGTCCAGATAGCCGCACTGGTCGTTATATTTCCGGTACAGATCAAAATGGCCGATGATCGCCGGCTTTTTCTCCCGGGCCATTTTCAGCTCTTTTTCACAGTATTCCGCGACAAGCCGCAGGACATCGCCGCGGTAGCCGTCGCGGATCAGCGACAGAAGCGTCCCGGCCGATAGATCGAGCGCCGCGTAGGCGCCGTTTTTCTTCATGTAATGGACGCTCCCGATTCGGTAATCCCAGATAAGATTGTCCCAGGGGGCGTCGAAATCCTGTTCAAGCCCCGTAAACAAAACGATTTGCCCGGCGTATTTTTCCCTGAGACGCTCGATTTCCTTCCGATAGGCGAGGGTATTCTCCGGGGTCATTCCGCAGGCAGGATCAAAGGGCGCGTACCCGTGGCCGGAGAATCCGAGACAGAGGAACCGGTTTTGCAGGGCCTCCCGCACCATTTCTTCCGGCGTCCGGGTCCCGTCGCAGAAGGTGGTATGCGTGTGCGCGTTCGACAGCATGAAATCGCTCCTTTGCGTTGTATTGTGCCGCCGGGGCGGCGGAATACCGGGCGGACAGGTCCGCGCGGCGCATTTCCGTAACTCCGGTACCTTATTATAGCACGAATCCGCGTGAAAAGAAGTTCCGCTTGCTTTTTTCCGGAAATCTGCCTATAATACAAACAGCAAAGAAAGGGAGAACGATCATGGATTATTCAGAAATAATGGCGCAATTTGCCGTAAAGGGAACGGTCGAATCCGCGCTTCCTTTCGGTTCCGGACATATCAACGATACGATCCGGGTGCATTTCGCGAAGGAAGAAACGCCCGACGTGGTGCTGCAGAGGCTGAACACCTCGATTTTTCCGGACCCGGTCGGACTGATGGAGAATTCGGTCGGCGTGACGAACTTTCTGCGGGAGAAGCTGAAAAGGGAAGGCCGGGACGCCGAACGCGGCACGCTGCGCTTTATACCGCTCAAAAACGGGGCCTGGTGTTATGAAGACCCGGCGGGCGGATGGTGGCGGGCCGCCTACCTCGTGCCGGATACGATCACATACGATCTCGCGGAGAACGCGGACATGTTCCGCTCAACCGGCAGGGCGTTCGGCCAGTTTATGGCCGATCTGGCGGACTATCCCGCGCAGACACTGCATGAGGTGATCAAGGACTTTCATAATACGGTAAAGCGCTTTGAAACCTTTGAGAAGGCGGTTCAGGAGGATATCGCGGGGCGGGCGGCGTCCTGCCGGCGCGAGATCGAATTTGTCCTTGCGAGACGGGAGCTTGCGTCCTTTATCGTCGACCGGATTGCGGACGGACGTCTTCCGCTGCGTGTAACGCACAACGATACGAAGATCAACAATATTCTGGTGGACGTTCATACCGGCGAGAGCGTCTGCATCATCGATCTGGATACGGTGATGCCGGGCTCCTGCCTCTACGATTACGGCGACAGCATTCGCTTCGGCGCGACGCACGCGCTCGAGGACGAGCGGGACCTCAGCAAGGTCGATGTCGATCCGGACCTGTTCCGCGCGTATACGGAAGGATATCTTTCCACGGTGGGGGCGAGCCTGACCGAAGAGGAAAAGAGCGATCTGCTGATGGGCGCGATGGTGATTACCTTCGAGACGGGAATCCGTTTCCTGACCGATCATCTGCAGGGCGACACCTATTTTAAGATTCACCGTCCCGGCCACAATCTGGACCGCTGCCGCACACAGTTTCAACTGGTTAAGGACATGGAGGATAAAAAAGAACTGCTGACTTCCATCGTCCGGGAAAGCGTTCAGAAAAGCGCCCTGTAAAAATGTGCGCAAGTGCGCAGGCGCACAGGCCGCAGGCGCCGTAAGGGCATTTCGATGCTGTAAAAGCATTTCGCAGTCAGCCGATACAAATCGGTGCTATAAAAAGGAGAATTTCGCTATCATGGCAAAAAGTCGTTTAATTGGCGCGTATCCGGCGATCGGGATTCGTCCGACGATCGACGGGCGCCGCGGGCCGCTCAAGGTCCGCGAGTCGCTGGAAGAGCAGACAATGGGCATGGCAAGGGCCGCCGCGAAACTGTTTGAGGAGAACCTCAGGTATTCAAACGGCGAGCCGGTGAAGGTGGTCATCGCGGATACGACGATCGGACGGGTCGCGGAATCCGCCGCCTGCGCGGAAAAATTTAAAAAAGAGGGCGTTGAAATCACGCTGACGGTGACGCCCTGCTGGTGCTACGGGTCCGAGACGATGGATATGGACCGCAATACGATCAAGGGCGTATGGGGATTTAACGGAACGGAGCGCCCGGGCGCCGTGTATCTGGCCTCCGTCCTTGCGACACACGCCCAGAAGGGGCTTCCTGCCTTTGGCATCTACGGCCATGAAGTGCTGGACATGCAGGACGATCCGATTACGGAGGACGTCAAGGAGAAACTGCTGCGGTTCGGGCGCGCGGCGGTTGCCGCGGCGACGATGCGCGGCAAGTCTTATCTGCAGATTGGCTCCGTGACGATGGGCATCGGCGGTTCGATCATCGACAGCGGCTTCATCGAGGAATATCTGGGAATGCGCGTCGAATCCGTGGACGAGGTTGAAATCATCCGCCGTATGACAGAAGGCATCTACGACCATGCCGAATATGAGAAGGCGCTTGCATGGACGAAGGCAAAATGCAGGGAAGGCTTTAATAAGAATCCTGTGGAACTGCAGAACCTGCCGCATACGAAGGATCAGTGGGAATTCGTTGTTAAGATGATGTGCATTATCAAGGACCTGATGAACGGCAATCCGAACCTTCCGAAGGGCTGCGAAGAAGAAGCGGTCGGGCATAACGCGATCGCCGCCGGTTTTCAGGGGCAGCGGCAGTGGACGGATTTCTATCCGAACTGCGATTTCGCGGAAGCCCTTATGAATACGTCCTTCGACTGGAACGGGGCGCGGGAGCCTTACATCCTCGCGACCGAAAACGACGTGCTGAACGGTCTTGGCATGCTGTTCATGAAACTGCTGACGAACCGGGCGCAGATTTTCGCCGACGTCCGCACGTTCTGGAGCGGCGCGTCCGTTAAAAGGGTGACCGGCTACGAGATCGAGGGCAGAGCGAAGGAAGCGGGCGGTTTCATCCATCTGATCAATTCCGGCGCGGCCTGTCTGGACGCTTCGGGCGCGGCGGTCGATGAAAACGGCAACGGCGTAATGAAGCCCTGGTACGAGGTTACGGAAGCGGATCAGGAGGCGATTCTGAACGCGACCGAGTGGTGCCCGGCGGATCTTGGATATTTCCGCGGCGGCGGCTATTCCTCCCGTTTTGAAACCAAAGTGGAGATGCCGGTTACGATGATTCGTCTCAATCTGATTCACGGGCAGGGTCCGGTGCTTCAGATTGCGGAGGGGTGGACGGTCGCCCTGCCGGAGGCGGTTTCCGATGCGCTCTGGAAGCGGACCGACTACACCTGGCCCTGTA
>CAYUPA010000109.1:0-6249 GCA_964446565.1 uncultured Lachnospiraceae bacterium | reverse complement strand
GCTCGCAGACCGGTACGCATGGACATTAGCGACGCTAACCCGTATGAGCATGAAGGGCGCGTGCCCGGAATGCGAATACGGACAGGAGCGTTCCGTAGAGCCTTCATTCATGGCCGCGCACCGTATACGGCGCACGGCGGTTTACTTCTCGAGTTTCCGGTTCTTCTGAAACGGATGATACGCGATTCCCGTCCACTCCAGCCCCGCCTGTCCGGAAAACTCCAGAACATTCAGACGGACGCCGTGAACCACAACCGACAGGAAGCACATGATCAGGTTCAGCGCGTGTCCGATGATCACGACCACGATTCCCAGAATCATCATCGCTCCATGAAATCCCGCGGCGATGCCGTTGAAACTCTGCGCGATCGCGAGACCCGCCATGCCGACCGCGAACAGGCGGATATAACTCATGACGTTTCCAAAGCAGCTGATGGTATTCAAAAACGCCGTAAACGCGCCCGACACGCCCGCTTTCAGCCCCTGCGCGAATGTCTTCTCCGGCGACATCCCGCCGAACAGCACAACAAGAACAAACGCGATACCTATGCCGCCGAAAACCGGAATGATCGGGATATTCTCCCCGATGACAAGGTACAGTGACAGCAGATACATCGACAGAACGGCGATAATCCACCCGACATCCGAGATCCAGCTGAGATTCTTCTCCGCGATCTTTTTCCGGATCGCGAGAATGGAACCGAGTGTCATCTGAATCGCGCCGATCGTGAAAGAAAACTTCATGATATTGTTCTGCTGCGCCGTCGCCGTCAGATTGAAATACTGCGGATAATTCGCGAACTGCGGAATCACCAGCGCTTTCAGGAACGGCACGTGCATCGCCTCTTCCAGCCCGAACCATGTTCCGGTCATCGCGCCCCATACAATCGTCGCGACGGACAGAACATAGATCAGAAAAATCGTATTGCCCTTGATTTTCAATTTTTTCGAAAGCACGATCCCGGCGATGAGAATCAGAAAGCCGTATCCCGCGTCGCCGATAATCATCGCGAAAAACAGCGTAAAGAACAGGAAGAAAAAAAGTGAGATATCCTGCTCCCGGTAACCCGGCAGGATGCCGAGAATATCAAACACCGGCTTGATCAGAGCGGAAACCCGGTTATATTTCACCTTGGTCGGCACCTGATCATCTTCTTCGGAAACGTCGTCCGCCGCCCAGGCCCAGTTGTTTTTTCCGGCGGCGGTTTTGAATGTTTCAAGGTCATCTTCCGGAATGTACCCGGAAATCCATACAAAATCCTGATCGCTGTCCGCCGTTTCGCTGGCTGAGGAATAATTCTCCTCGTTCTGCGCTTTCAGCATCTGTGCCCGGAAGCTCTGCAGATACGCGGATTTTTCCCGAAGTTCCGCTTCGCACGCCGCAATGCCTCTTTCACAGGACGCGACTTCCCCGGTCAATTCGTCAAGGCTTTTTTCAGGCAGAATGAATTCGTTCGCGCCCGTCTCCGGCGGCAGCTTCCCGACAACCGCGACCGCCTCCATGCCGTCCACCGGCTTCAATCTGAGAAACCGGATCGATTCATCCCGAGCCAACGCTTTGAATTCGGATTTCAGCACGCGGTAAAAATGAAGATCACAGCCGGCCTGCCGCAGCGACTCGACGTCCGCGGGCGAAAACCCGCCCCAGCTTCTGACACGGTCGATCTCCGCGGAGGCGGCGGATTTTTGCCGTGAAAGCGCGGCCTTGCGCTCCATGCAGGACTGCACATCCCGAAATAGAATCTCAAAAGCTTCATCGGAAAGAACCTCAGCGGCGCCGTCACGGTTCGAACCTTTTCCGCCGCTTTGCCGCGTTCCCCTGTTCCGCGTCCGGCTGTTTCGCGCGTTTTCTCTTTTCCGGGCTTTTTCGTACTCGGACAACGCCGTGACGGTTCCGGAGAGCGTGGCAAAACGCTCCGCCGCCTTGCGATCCGCGGCCTTCTTTTCCGACAGATGAAGAAGTCCGAGGTTCTGGAGCCCTTCTAAAAGTTCATCCTTGCGGGAAAGGGTAGAAACCACATGAACCATTTTCATTTTTTCTATCATGATTTCCTCTTTCCTGACGCGCCCCGCGCGTCATCAAGGCGAATTTGGAAGGTTAACTTTGAAAGTCCCGTTTCAAGAGCCGCAAACGCTGAGCACTCCGGGGACTTTCCTTCATGGTGGCGCACCGAAAATCGGCACACGGCGGTTTACTTCCGGGCTCCCGTCCCCGCTGATTTCTTCTTGGCGATCTTGCCGCGCACGACCGCGTTGGTCTGCTGATCCCCGAGGTATACGCCGATGATACGGATATTTTCTTCCGCCTCGGGTATTTTCACTTTCTCAAACAGGTTGACGCGCTGAGACGTGGAACGAAGTTCCCTTTCCAGACCGGCGATTCTCTTTTTCAGCGTGGACACGAGCGCGTCCAGACGCGCGATCTCCCGCAGCCTGACAACCGCCGTATCGACCCACAAAGGATAGTCTGCGACATCATACGGAACATCTTTGAATGTCAGTTCCTCAAAGCGCGGCACCCGCACGCCGGCGATGTTTTCCGTGGCGCTGACGACCCGGTCGGGCTGTACCAGATTGTCCAGTTTCCGGGACTCCTCAAAAAGCGCGTTTTCCGCGAACACAGCGACCCAGTCGTCCAGATTCCCGATCATCGCGTCGCGCTCCGCTTCTTTTTTATCCAGCTCCTCATTTTCTTTCATAACGGCGAGCTGAAGCTGCTGCTTTTTCAGCTGCAGAGTCGGCAGATACCGCTGAAACCGCTTGAGGTTGTCTTTTTGTATCTTCTGTTCGTTTTTCGTCAGCTTGATCGCCATTCCCGGATCCTCTTCAATACGCCTCCCGCGCAGCCGCCCGCTGTTTCGGCCACCGTTCCCGGATCAGCTTCGAGTTCATCCCCGTCTCATTCGGCTCAAAACATTCCGCCAGAATTTCCCAGCCCAGATCCAGCGCGTCCTCCAGCGGAATATTAACCTTGAGATCCATCAGCTGCGTTTCAAACAGATTGCCGTATTTCAACAGCTTTTCATCCCAGTCTGACATCGAAAATCCCATGGATTTCTTTTCCAGACTTTCTTTATACTGCGCGTAGAGCTTGATCATGCCGTCCATCAGCGCGCGGTGGTCGTCTCTGGTTCTGCCGTTGACGTTCTGTTTCAGACGCGAAAGCGATCCGAACGGCTCGATGTGCCCGCCTTTCAAATAATACTGTCCTTCCGTGATATATCCCGTGTTGTCGGGTACCGGATGCGTAACGTCGTCGCCCGGCATCGTCGTAACGCCCAGAATGGTAATCGATCCCGCGCCCTCGATATCGACGGCTTTCTCATAACGCGACGCGAGGCAGCTGTAAAGGTCGCCGGGGTATCCCCGGTTGGAGGGAACCTGTTCCATCGTGATAGCGATTTCCTTCTGCGCGTCCGCGAAATTCGTCATATCCGTAAGGAGTACGAGCACCTTCCGGCCTTCCAGCGCAAACTGTTCCGCGACGGCAAGCGCCATATCCGGCACCAGCGTACATTCCACGGTCGGATCGGCCGCCGTATGGATAAACATGACCGTGCGGCTCATCGCGCCGCCCTTCTCCAGCGTATCCCGGAATTTCAGGTAATCGTCATATTTCAGTCCCATTCCCCCGAGTATGATCACGTCGACTTCCGCCTGCAGCGCGATCCGGGCGAGAAGCTCGTTATAGGGCTCGCCGGAAATCGAGAAAATCGGCAGTTTCTGGCTTTCAACCAGCGTGTTAAAGACATCGATCATCGGAATGCCCGTGCGGATCATCTTTTTCGGCAGGATCCGTTTGGACGGATTAAAGGACGGGCCGCCGATCGGAATCATATTTTCCGTCAGTGCCGGGCCGTGATCCCGGGGCACGCCGACGCCGTCAAAAATACGCCCGAGCAGATTTTCCGAAAATGAGACCATCATCGGCCTGCCCAGGAACCGGACGGCGTCCGTTGTGCTGACGCCCTGCGCGCCGGCGAAGACCTGAAGAGATACGAGATCGCCGTCCAGCTTGATCACGCTGGCGTAACTGTCGCCGACAAGCGCCAGATCGCCGTTGCGGATGCCTTCCGCCCGAACGGTAACCACGTTGCCGACAATCGATTCGATCCTGGTATATACTTTCTGCATGCCGTCCTCCTGCCAGATGGATAAAAGATTCAAAGCGATAAAATCGTGTGACGGTTTCCGGCGCGGCGGATGCAATCCTCCGGAACGCTCCGTACTGCGAACTCTCACGCTCCCGCCCGTATTCGCGTTCCGGGCTTCCGGTTTGCGCAAAGCGTGCCGACGCGCGGCGCCCGTTACGCTCATACCGGTCAGCATCGCGGCGAGACGCCCGGGTCGGAACGGCGGACAGACGCGCCGGCTTTCGCCATATAGAAATCCGTAATTTTTTTCTCCTGCTCCCGGAACTCCGGCGTGTCAAAGCGAAGCGCGTGCCAGTCTAAAAATTCCTGCCGGAGCTGATTGAAAAAGCCGCGGATATCCTGTTTCTCTTCGAGGTCATACGTTTTCATCAGGATATCATAAAGCCGGTCAAACTCGACTTTCTGGCGCTCCGGCGGACAGACCGCGTCGATCGGGTCGAACGAATTCTGCTGCAGATAAACCGCGTCGAGCAGTTCGCCCTTCTGATAAAGGATATAATCTTCGGAAGAGGTGCCTTCCTCGCCGACGACCATCATCATCTGACCGATCTCATTGCTCCGGATCAAAATGGCGCGCGCCTTTTCCACCCGTTCCCGATCCACAACGCCTTCATAATGCGACCAGGAGTCGACCGGATGGATCGCCGGATATTTGCGGGCGTCGGAACGCTCTCTCGAAAGTCCGTGAAAGGCGCCGACCACTTTTAACGTGGCCTGCGTAACCGGCTCGTCGAAGTTGCCGCCCGCCGGGGAAACGGTGCCTCCGATCGTAATGGAGCCCGTTCTTCCGTCTTTCAGGCGCACCTTTCCGGCGCGCTCGTAGAACGCCGCGATCGTCGATTCAAGATAAGCCGGAAACGCCTCCTCGCCGGTGATTTCCTCCAGTCTGCCGGACATTTCGCGCATCGCCTGCGCCCAGCGGCTCGTCGAATCGGCAAGCAGAAGAACGTCCAGACCCATCTGCCGGTAATATTCCGCCATCGTGACCGCCGTATAGCATGACGCCTCGCGCGCCGCGACCGGCATGGACGAGGTATTGCAGATAATAATCGTCCGCTCCATCAGCGTGCGCCCCGTTTTCGGATCCTCCAGCTCCGGGAATTCGGTCAGCACCTCGACGACCTCGCCAGCGCGTTCGCCGCACGCCGCCACAATCACGATATCCGCCTCGGAATTTTTGGCCTCGAGATGCTGCAGCACGGTCTTGCCCGCGCCGAACGGTCCCGGCACGCAGAAAGTGCCTCCTTTGGCGACCGGCAGGAACGAATCGATGCAGCGGATTTTCGTCACCAGCGTTTCATCCGGCCGGAGACGCTCTTCGTAGCAATGCACCGGTTTTTTAATGGGATGAGAAAAGACCATGCTCAGTTCTTTTTTGTCTCCCCGGCTGTTTTCAATCACGCAAATCGTCGACCGGACGTTGTACGTGCCTTTTTCTTTGACCGACCGGACGACCCATTCGCCTTTCAACGAAAACGGCGCCATGATTTGATGCGTGAAAATCCCTTCCGGCACCGTGCCGATCGTATCGCCCGCCGCGACACGGTCTCCAGCCGCGACCGCCGGCGTGAATTCCCAGTCGCGATCCGGAATCGGATTCAGATAAACGCCGCGCTCCAGAAAAAATCCGCACTGTTTCGCGAGATCCGGAAGCGGATTCTGAAGACCGTCGTAAACCTGCGTCAGCAGACCGGGACCGAGTTCCACACTCATCAGTTCGCCGGTAAATTCCACGGGGTCGCCGACTTTGATCCCGTTTGACATTTCGTAAATCTGCAGACTCGCCACGCCGTTGCTGACCCGGATGACCTCGCTTTTTAAGCGCTTTCCCCCGACCAGGATGTACCCGACCTCGTTTTTGCGAACCGTACCGTCAAAACGGGCTTTCGCCAGATTGCCGTTGACGCCGGTAACGTACCCTGTGCGAACGGCGGCGTCCCCTGCCGGTTCCGTACCGCCGCCGGGACGGGATGTCTGTGTATCCGCCGCGGCCGGTTCGTTCGCCGTCCGTATTTCCGCTGTGCCTGATCCGCCGGCTGTCTGTGCCTCCGCCGCGGCCGGTTCGTTCGCCGTCCGTACTTCCGCTGTGCCTGAT
>CAYUPA010000108.1:0-6293 GCA_964446565.1 uncultured Lachnospiraceae bacterium | reverse complement strand
TCATCACCTCATCTCTATTATAATGGAATTTGCTGGGACGTGCAAGTAAAAATTTGAAATTAGACAAAAAAATTAAGCCAGAAAAGGCTTTTCGACTGTTTCGACGTGATTGAACTGTTAAACTCCCGGGCCTACAGTAATTTTTTCTTTATTCAACTGTCGAAAACCCGCCTTGACAGGGGTTGCCGTTTGTGTTAGGATAATAGACTGTATTAAAGTGGCTCTTTTTCGGTATTTTAAATTAAATCGCGAAAACCCGCTTTAATTTGTTCTTCTTTCGGGTAAGCAGCCGTTTTTTCCGCGCGGTGGGCCAATTACTTCAAGGGGTGAGTCGTATTTATGGAGAAAAATCGAATCCATACGCAGCCATACGGGAACCGGATCCGGATGTCCTTCGAACAGGAGAAAGAAGTCCTGGAGATGCCGAATCTTCTTGACGTACAGAAGGACTCCTATAAGTGGTTCATTACCGAAGGCCTGCAGGAGGTATTTGACGATATCAATCCGATTGTGGACTTCAGCGAGAACCTTTCTCTGGAATTTATTGATTTCAATCTGACGGGCGAGCCGAAATATTCCATTCAGGAGGCGAAAGAGCGGGACGCGACCTACGCGGCTCCTCTTAAGGTGAAAGTGCGCCTTACGAATAAAGAGACCGGAGAGAGACAGGAGCATGAGATTTTTATGGGGGATTTCCCCCTTATGACGGAAACGGGAACCTTCGTGATTAACGGCGCGGAACGCGTTATCGTCAGTCAGCTTGTGCGGTCCCCCGGCATCTATTACGCGAAAACGATGGATAAGTCCGGCAAGGCGCTGTATTCCTCGACTGTGATCCCCAACCGCGGCGCGTGGCTGGAATATGAAACGGATTCCAACGACGTTTTTTCCGTGCGCGTGGACCGCAACCGCAAGATTCCGGTTACGGTTCTGATTCGCGCGCTCGGCGTCGGGAGCGACGCCGAAATTATCGAGCTGTTCGGCGAGGACCCGAAGCTTTTAGCGACAATCGAGAGGGACAATACAAAGTCGGTCGATGAGGGCCTGATCGAGATTTACAAGCGGCTGCGCCCCGGCGAGCCGCCGACCGTTGAAAGTTCCCGCAGCCTTCTGGAAGGAATGTTCTACGACAACAAGAGATACAGCCTTGCCCACGTCGGACGGTATAAGTTCAATAAGAAGCTTGCGCTCTGCAACCGTGTCGTGGGAAAGGAGCTTGCGGAGGACGTCGTCGATATGGCGACCGGCGAGCTGATCGCGCGGGCTGGCGATTCGATTTCCGAAGACCTCGCCAACCGGATTCAGAATGCCGGCGTGGCCTATATCTGGGTACGGCATGAAGATCAGGAAATCAAAGTGCTCAGCAATCTCGCGGTGGATATCACGGAACATGTGAATCTGAGCCCGGAGGAGCTTAAGAAGTGCGGCATCACCGAAAAGGTTTATTTTCCGGAGCTTGAGAAGATACTGGAAATGAATCTAAAAGGGGAGGAGCTTAAGGAAACCCTGAAGCGGGAGTCCTACAATCTCGTCCCGCGCCATATTACCTTCGAGGATATTATGGCTTCCATCAATTATAATATGAATCTGGATTACGGCATGGGGAACGTGGATGATATTGATCATCTGGGCAACCGCCGGATTCGCTGCGTCGGGGAGCTGCTGCAGAACCAGTTCCGCATCGGCCTCGCCCGGCTTGAGCGCGTCGTGCACGAACGCATGACCACGCAGGATCTGGACGGCGTAACGCCGCAGGCGCTCATCAATATCCGGCCTGTGACGGCGGCGATCAAGGAATTCTTCGGCAGTTCGCAGCTGTCGCAGTTTATGGATCAGAACAACCCTCTGGCTGAACTTACGCACAAGCGGCGCCTTTCCGCCCTGGGTCCGGGCGGCCTTTCAAGAGACCGGGCCGGTTTCGAGGTCCGCGACGTGCACCATTCCCATTACGGGCGGATGTGTCCGATCGAGACGCCGGAAGGTCCGAACATCGGGCTCATCAATTCCCTCGCGACCTACGCCCGTATCAATCAGTACGGTTTTATAGAAGCGCCCTACCGCAAGATCGATAAGAGCGGCGAGGTGCCCCGCGTTACCGAGGAGGTTGTCTATATCACGGCGGACGAGGAGGAAAAATACCGTATCGCGCAGGCGAACGAGCCTCTTGATGCGGAAGGTCATTTTACCCGTCCGCGCGTCACGGGCCGGTACGGCGACGATAACATCGAGATGGACGATTCGGAAATCGATCTGATGGACGTATCGCCGCGGCAGGTTTTTTCCGTCGCAACGACCCTGATTCCTTTTCTGGAAAACGACGACGCCAACCGGGCGCTCATGGGTTCCAATATGCAGCGGCAGGCGGTTCCCCTCCTTGTCACGGAGGCGCCGGTTGTCGGGACCGGCATGGAGTATAAGGCGGCGATCGATTCCGGCTCCTGCGTCGTGGCCAAACGGGGCGGTGTCGTGGAATCCGTCTCGGCCGTTAAGATTCGCATCCGCTGCGATGAGGACGGCACGGTCGACAGCTATGACCTTCTGAAGTTTAAGCGCCAGAACCAGAGCACCTGCTTCAATCAGCGTCCCGTGGTCGACAAGGGACAGCGCGTAAAGGCCGGCGAGGTAATCGCGGACGGGCCGTCCACCAACGAAGGCGAGCTGGCCCTCGGGAAAAACCCGCTGATCGGGTTTATGACATGGGAAGGCTATAATTACGAGGACGCCGTTCTTCTGAGCGAGCGGCTTGTGGCGGAGGATGTCTATACCTCCGTTCACATCGAGGAATATGAGACGGAAGCGCGGGATACGAAGCTCGGTCCGGAAGAGATCACCCGCGATATTCCGAACGTCGGCGAAGACGCGTTAAAGGATCTCGACGAGCGCGGCATCATCCGCATCGGCGCGGAGGTTCACGCGGGGGATATCCTGGTCGGCAAGGTGACGCCGAAAGGCGAGACCGAGCTGACCGCCGAGGAGCGGCTTCTCAGGGCCATCTTCGGCGAAAAGGCGCGCGAGGTCCGCGATACCTCCCTGCGCGTCCCGCATGGGGAAGAGGGCATTATCGTCGATGTGAAGATTTTTACCCGCGAAAACGGCAACGAAATGTCTCCGGGCGTCAACGAGCTCGTCCGCGTCTACATCGCGCATAAGAGAAAGATTTCCGTCGGCGATAAGATGGCCGGGCGCCACGGCAACAAGGGCGTGGTTTCCCGCGTGCTGCCGGTTGAGGACATGCCGTTTCTTCCGAACGGGCGTCCGCTCGATATCGTCCTGAATCCGCTCGGCGTTCCGTCCCGGATGAACATCGGGCAGGTTCTGGAAGTGCACCTTGGACTGGCCGCGAGGGTTCTGGGCCTTCAGATCGCCACGCCGGTCTTTGACGGCGCAAGCGAGACCGATATTATGGATACGCTCGAGATGGCCGACGATTATGTCAACCGTCCGTGGGAGGAATTCCGTCAGAAGTACGAATCCGTTCTGCATCCGGACATCATCGAATATCTTTATGAGAATCTGGATCACCGCGAAGAGTGGGCGGGCGTCCCGATCAACCGCAACGGAAAGCTGCCGCTGCGCGACGGCCGGACCGGCGAGTATTTCGATAATCACGTGACCGTCGGCTATATGTATTACCTGAAACTGCATCATCTGGTCGACGATAAGATTCATGCCCGTTCGACAGGCCCGTATTCGCTGGTGACGCAGCAGCCCCTCGGCGGCAAGGCGCAGTTCGGAGGACAGCGTTTCGGAGAGATGGAGGTCTGGGCGCTCGAGGCCTACGGCGCGGCCTATACGCTGCAGGAGATTCTGACCGTGAAGTCGGACGATATCGTGGGCCGTGTAAAGACCTATGAGGCGATCGTGAAAGGGGAGAACATTCCGAAACCGGGCGTTCCGGAATCCTTCAAGGTGCTGCTGAAGGAGCTGCAGTCTCTTGCCCTTGACATCCGGGTTCTGACGGAAGACGCCCGCGAGGTGGAAATCCGCGAAGACCTGGATGATGACGGCGAGCCGATTCAGGTCAATATGGAAGGGCTTGAGGATGGTCAGGAGCCTGCCGCGGGCGATGACGATTCGCAGACGGCTGATGATTATGACCGCGAACTGGACGATATCGGCCTCGACGATCTGGATTTTGACGAAGACGCCGATTTTGACGAAGAGCCGAATTTTGAAGACGCCGGTTTCAGCGTGACGAACGACGACGAACTGGATGCCGGGGACGGGCTTGGCGCCGGCTACGCCGATGACGAAGACTAAGAAAGGGGTTCGAATTGATGGCTGCAAATGCAAGCGATAAGACAATTCAGTTTGATGCGATCAAGATTGGTTTGGCGTCGCCCGCAAAGATCCGCGAGTGGTCTCACGGCGAGGTCAAAAAGCCGGAAACCATCAACTACAGAACCTTAAAACCCGAACGCGACGGCCTGTTCTGCGAACGCATTTTCGGCCCGAGCAAGGACTGGGAATGTCACTGCGGAAAATACAAACGCATTCGGTATAAGGGCGTCATCTGCGACCGGTGCGGCGTTGAGGTTACGAAGGCCAAGGTGCGCCGCGAGCGGATGGGCCATATTGAGCTTGCCGCTCCGGTATCGCATATCTGGTATTTTAAGGGCATTCCGAGCCGGATGGGGCTGATTCTGGATATTCCGCCGCGCGCGCTGGAAAAGGTCCTCTATTTTGCTTCGTATATCGTACTCGACGGAGGAAAGACCGGCCTGATCGAAAAGCAGCTTCTGTCGGAGCGGGAGTACCGGGAAGCCTATGACAAGTGGGGAGACGGGTTCCGCGCCGGCATGGGCGCCGAGGCGATTAAAGAACTTCTTGAGGCCGTCAACCTTGAGGAGGAAACGCGGAAGCTGAAAGAGGAGCTTGAGGACAGCAACGGTCAGAAGCGGATGCGGATCATCAAGCGCCTTGAAGCGATGGAATCCTTTCTGCAGTCCGGAAACCGTCCGGAATGGATGATACTGGACGTCGTTCCGGTCATTCCTCCGGACCTGCGCCCGATGGTCCAGCTGGACGGAGGCCGTTTCGCAACCTCCGATCTGAACGACCTCTACCGCCGCGTTATCAACCGCAACAATCGTCTGCGCCGCCTGTTAAGCCTGGGAGCGCCGGATATCATTGTCCGCAACGAGAAGCGGATGCTGCAGGAGGCCGTGGACGCGCTGATCGATAACGGACGGCGCGGGCGTCCGGTCACGGGGCCCGGAAACCGGGCCTTAAAATCCCTCTCCGATATGCTGCGCGGCAAGCAGGGGCGGTTCCGTCAGAATCTTCTCGGCAAACGCGTCGATTATTCCGGCCGTTCCGTTATCGTCGTCGGTCCGGAACTGAAAATCTATCAGTGCGGCCTTCCGAAGGAGATGGCGATAGAACTCTTTAAGCCCTTCGTGATGAAAAAGCTGGTGCAGAAGGACCTCGCGCACAACATCAAGTCGGCGAAACGCATGGTCGAGCGGGTGCAGCCGGAGGTCTGGGACGTGCTGGAGGAGGTCATTCACGAACATCCGGTTATGCTGAACCGCGCGCCAACGCTGCACCGTCTGGGCATACAGGCCTTTGAGCCGATTCTGGTCGAAGGAAAGGCGATTAAGCTGCATCCCCTGGTCTGCAACGCCTTCAACGCGGATTTTGACGGCGATCAGATGGCCGTTCACGTACCGCTGTCCGTCGAGGCGCAGGCGGAATGCCGTTTCATGCTGCTCTCCACAAACAATCTGCTAAAGCCTTCCGACGGCGCGCCGGTCGCGGTCCCGTCGCAGGATATGGTTCTCGGAATTTATTATCTGACGCAGGAAAAAGCGGACGACCCGGGAGCGGGGCGGTATTTCAAAGATAAAAACGAAGCGATCATGGCCTATGAGAATCAGCAGATTACGCTGCATACGCCGGTCAAAATCCGCCGCGCCGTAGAGGTGAACGGGCAGAAGGCCAGCGGCATGATCACAACAACCGTCGGCCGGATCATTCTTAATGAAAAGATTCCGCAGGACCTCGGCTATGTCGAGCGGGACCCGGCGCGTCCGGAAACGTACATTCCCTACGAAATCAATTTTCAGATGGATAAAAAGCAGCTTCAGAAGATGCTGCAGCGCTGCATCGACGTGCACGGCATTACGGCGACGGCAACGACTCTGGACGATATCAAGGCGCTGGGCTTTCGGTATTCCACGCGCGGCGCTTTGACCGTGTCCGTCTTCGACATGGTTGTGCCGGTGAAGAAGAAGGAGCTGATCGCGGAGGCGGAAAAAGAGGCCGCCAGAACTCTCCGGAACTTTAAGAGA
>CAYUPA010000107.1:0-6349 GCA_964446565.1 uncultured Lachnospiraceae bacterium | reverse complement strand
AATTCCCCCATGAATGGGGGTTAGGGGGTTGATGTGTCGAAGACACTTTTTTATAATAATACTGTGCTGTCTCCGGATTCCAGCGGTTTTAGGACCTTGTAAACGCGGCACATACAGAACCTTATAAACGCGGTATATGCAGAATCTTGTAATCGCGGCGCAAAAATGTTATACTTCTGCCATCCGGCCGCGAATGTGCGCGACATTCGAGAAACGGATACATTCAATTATCATGAGGTGGCAAAATGGATAGCAAAGAACTGTTAAAAGGGAAAAAGAACTGCGTCTGCGGAAAAGAACACAGCTGTGAAATCCGCGAGGTCGTAATCGAAAGCGGAGCGATGCGGGAGTTCGCAGGACTCTGCGCCGGCTTCTCCAACATTCTGCTGGCCGCGGATCAGAACACATGGGAGGTCTGCGGGCGCGATGCGGCAGCGCGCATCGAAGGCAGAATCGAGACGGTCAAGGTGTTTGCGCCGGACGGCCTGCTGATTCCCAATGAGGAATCCATCGCCGCGCTTACGGCGCTTGTCACGGATAAGACCGATCTCATCGTCGGCGTTGGCAGCGGCGTGATCAACGACCTTTGCAAATATGTCAGTTTTCAAAAGGGACTGCCGTATTATATCGTGGCGACGGCGCCTTCGATGGACGGCTACGCCTCGAGCGCGGCCGCGATGACGACGAACAACATGAAGACGACCTTCAAGACCCATGTCCCGGCCGTAATTCTCGGCGATGTGGATGTTCTGAAAAACGCGCCGATGGACATGCTGCGCGCGGGTTTCGGCGATATCATCGGCAAATACTCCGCGCTCAGCGACTGGAAGCTGTCGGCTCTGCTCAATCACGAATATTTCTGCCCTTTCATATACGATCTGATGTATGATACGGTGCTTAGGACCCGAAATCTCGCATCCGGCATCGAAACGCGGGACCCCGCGACGGTCAAGGCGCTGATGGAGGCGCTGGTCGTTTCCGGCATCGCGATGGCGTACGCCGGCAATTCGCGTCCCGCTTCCGGCAGCGAGCACCATCTGTCGCATTATTTTGAGATTACAGGCATCATCAAAAAGCGTCCCTACCTTTCTCACGGGCTTGACGTCGCCTATTCGACGGTGGTCACAGAGCGCCTGCGCGAACGGCTTCTGTCGCTGGAAGGCTTTCCCGCGCACGGCTTCGTGTGGGACCGCGCCAAATGGGAGGAGCATATTCGCAGCAGCTACGGCCTCGCGGCGGACGGCGTCATCGCGCTGCAGGACAGCCTGCATCTCTACGGCGGCGTATCCGATGAAGTCTACCGCGGGAACTGGAACGAAATCCGAAATATCCTGCGCGAGGTTCCCTCGTCGGCGGACCTGCTGCAAATTCTCGAGTCGGTCGGTCTTAACTTCTCCGATTTTGTCAAATTTTACGGCGCGGACGTTATCGAAGACGCGGTTCTCTATGCCAAAGACCTGAAGGATCGCTATACGATGCTGTGGCTGTACTGCACCGTCTTCGGCCAGTAAGGAAATTACAGCCTGCGCAGATGGAAGCCGCCGTCCGCGTCCAGCACCTGACCCGTCGTGAAGTCCATATACCCGGAACAGGCTGCCAGCACGAATCCGGCCACGTCCTCCGGCGTGCCGAACCGTTTGATCGGTGTGATGCCTTCGTCGATCAGCTTCTGATATTTATCCGTCACGCCGGCGGTCATGTCCGTGCGGATGATGCCGGGACGAATCTCGAAAACCGGAATCCCGTACTCCGCAAGACGGTCCGCGAACAGCGCCGTCACCATGGAGACGCCGGCCTTGGAAATGCAGTATTCCCCGCGGTTTGTCGAGGATGTATAGGCGGACAGGGAGCCGATATTGATGATCCGGGGCCTGTAATCTTCTGCCTTTTGCTTCAGCGCCTCGATCATGTGCCGGGCGGCCGCCTGTGACATAAAAAACGTGCCGCGCAGATTGGTATTTACGACATATTCAAAGCTTTCCGGCGTCATTTCCAGCAGATCGCCCCGTTTCTTCGGCGCGACGCCCGCGTTGTTCACGAGGACGTCCAGCCGGCCGAATGTCGTAAAAATCCAGTCTGCCGTCTCCTCGATTGTTTGCAGATTCGAGATGTCGCAGGGGCGGTATTCGACGGACAGCCCCTCCTCAATCAGCGGGGCTAAAATATCCCGGCTCGCGTCCAGCGGCGCCGTTCCGGAAAGAATCACGTGATATCCTTCCCGCGCGAGCGCCGTTGCGATTCCAAGGCCGATACCCCTTCGCGAGCCTGTAACAAACGCTGTTTTTTTCATAAAAAATTCCTTTCTCTGTTGCTTTCGGCACGACAGCCGCGTTCTCCGTCTGCCCTGTGCGCGTTATCGCCGCGCGGCGGCAAGGTGTACGGCGGCTGCCGTAAAATCCCTTTTCATCGTGAATTCCAGCGCGTCCTCTTTCCGAAGGATGGATACGTTCTCTTCGTGGAAGGTCTCCGTGACGGCGAATCCGGCCTTTATCGGAACAGAAATCGTTGTTTCGCCGGGATTCCGGAAGCTGTGCACGACGATCAGCATCTCGTCGCCGGAATCCGCGACACGGCTTACAACCTGAAATCCGGTCAGATGGCGGTAGCCTGTAAGGCCCTCCGTCCGGATTTCGCTTCTGCCGTCCCGGATGATCGAACTGACCTTGCGGTAAAACTTCGTGCCAAGATCGATCTGCGCAAGCTGCTGTGCGTCAAGCTGCGCGATATCGCCGGAGAGACACATCACGCCAAGCATGGCGGCGCACAGGGAGTATGTGATCCGCTGCAGGCTGTCGCCGGCCCGCATGACAGCCCAGATCTGGGACTGGCCGGGCAGAATGACACGGTGGAGGTTCGCCGCGATAACGGGAATTTCCGGACACTCATGCGCGTCGGAGAACGAGGCCATGGACGAAAGGCTCATCATAAGCGGTTCCAGACGGTGGCCGCCGGAGGAGCAGTTCTCGATCATCAGGTCCGGCAGCTCCTCACGCATTTTCCGGAAAAAAGCGCAGGTGCCCTCCATATTCTGTCTGAGGCCCTCGCCGAGGCTTTCGGCGCCGTCGCACCCCACGCCGATGGAGTCATTATAATCGACCTTGATATAGTCGAAACCGTTATCCCGCAGAAAATGAATGACTTTTTCGGTCAGATAGTCGGCGACTTCCTTATTGCGCATATCGAGGAACAATTTGCCGTCGCCGACAGTAAGGACGCTGCCGCTCCGCTTCAGAAGCCAGTCGGTATTTTTGGACACAGCGGAATGTCCGCTGCAGGTTTCAAGCTCAAACCAGATGCCGGCCTTCATGCCGGCCGCGTGAATTTTGTCCACAACGGCGCGGATGCCATTGGGGAAAAGCCGGGGACTTACGTTCCAGTCGCCGTTGATTTCAGACCATTTATGAATATCGTCGCAGTACCAGCCCGCGTCCAGAACGAAAATATCAAACCCGCGGCCCTTTAGAACGTCGAGAATCCGCGAGACATTTTCATCCGAGGGCTCGCCCCATGTCGTGCAGTATTCGTTAAAAAGAAGGGGGAGCGGATCGAGCTGCATCGCGTTGCGCTGCTTCTGCACGGAAAGGAGGGCATAAGTGGCCTCCGTAAGAGAGCCGGAAACGGCGGTCACGATGGCCTCGGGGGAGGAAAAACTTTCGCCGGGCGCAAGTTCTTTTGCCCAGTGCGCATAGTCGTAGTCGCCGGGACCGCACAGGATGCTCAAGGCGTCGTCCCTTCGTTTCAGTTCGATCTGCCACGAGGCGCTGCAGGCCAGCTGCACGCCCCAGGTTACATGATTCTTACAGTCCTCGACGGCGGCAAAAGGAAAATATCCGCGAACGGGCATTGATCCGACCTGTCCGATTTTTTCAATCCGGACGGCGTGGGTGGACCAGGAAGGTTCCATATTGATCCGTTCGATGGGATCGCTGATGAGCCGCCCCTCCGCGCTCCACGCGCTCTTGATCAGATGCCGCACGAGGGCGCCGGGCGCGTCGTCCGTTTCGAAAGGAGTGATCGCCCCGAGGCAGAGGCTCGTAAGAAGTTCCAGACACAGCGGTTCCGCGCCGCCGTTGATGAATTCGGAATGTACGACGACCGCGTCCCATTCGGGATTTGATTCGACGATGTGGCGGATTACGCGTCCTTTGGGATCGGAAAGCGTCGTCAGAATCCGGTTTCCTTCCTGCCGCTGCGAGGCGAAGACGAATCCCGCGTTGCTGCCGGACCCCGACATGGACAGTCCGTTCACATAGCCGCCGCCTATGGCGTCGCCGCGTATGTGCACCTGCACCAGCGGTTCGATATGGTAGTTTTTGGGAGCAAGGTCGTTTTCCCTGTCCGAGGGGATGAGCGAAAATCCGACATGGCCCGTCTCGTCGCCGGTATAGAGAACCTTGACGGACCCGAGACGGTAGGAAGCGATGATTTTATTCATTTGCAAACCTCTTTTCAGGAATTCTATGCGTCCTTTTCCAGTTCCACAGCAAGGCAGTTTACATACGGTGTCGGCATTTTTTCAGGAAGCCTGACCACGAGCGCGCCGAAAGCCTGCGAAAAGGGAACGCTGCCTTCGCCGAGCAGCCGTACGGAGCGGATTTTGTCGTCCTCGGCAAAGCTCTTCACCACGGCGACGCGGTTCTCCGGGGCGCGCATCATGTGGCAGTATACGGTGCGGCCCCTTTTTACGAAGCGGTAGTCCGAACTCGTCCACTCTACGGCATCTTCCTGAAATCCCTGAATCCGGACCCTGGATTCCCCCTCGCCGAAAGTCCGCCACGGCCGTGTTCCATAGACGCCTTCCGCGTTGATTCGGAACCATTTTGCGAGTTCTTCCAGCAGATACACGGCCTCTTTGTCGATCGAGCCGTCCGGACGCTGCAGGATGTTCAGAAGCATTACGCCGTTTTTTGAGATGATGTCCACCAGCATTTCAAGGATGTGTCCCGGCTTTTTGAAATCCTGCCGCACATCGTAGAACCAGTTGCCAATGCAGGTGTCGGTCTGCCACGCCGCGTCCTGAATGCCCGGAAGCTGGCTTTTTTCAATGTCGAGCACGCCGACCGTGTAAATTTCCGGGCGGCGGTCCTTCTGCGTGTAAACCGCGCGGTTCTCACCGTACTTTTCAATGGATTTGTTGTACAGGAGGGATACCGCTTCAAGCCCCGCCGCGAACTCCGGATCGTCCGGGAGCGAGCCGTGCGCGGGATCGTGCGGGTCGGAATGGCCGAACGGCAGCGTGCCGTCGGAGTACAGAAGGTCCGGCTCGTATTTGTCGATGAGTTCCTTCATGACACTGAGCCAGTACCGGTGGTGCTTTTTGTTGTAGGTATACCACGGCCGAGGGTCGTCGTTTACATGTTCATAATTGTCAAAATAAAAGTCGCGGTATGCCGGATCGTTGCCGTCGTAGGGAACGCCCGCGTAGGGTCCCTCCTTGTCCGCGCCCTTATTGACATTCCACCATGAAAACGACGCGCCGAGGTGTTCCGAAAGGCCGAAGGGCATTCCGCGGCGGTCCGCGGCCTTCTTCCAGAGACCGACGATATCTTTCCCGGGGCCGACTTTGGCCGCGCAGAAACGGTTGATCGCGGAATCGTAGTTGAAGAAATGGTCGTGATGCATTGCCTGTCCGACAAAATAGCGGGCGCCCGCCTTATAATACAAATCCATCAGACCTTCCGGGTCAAACTGCTCCGCCTTCCAGAGCCGGACCAGATCCTTATAGCCGAATTCCGACGGATGGCCATAGTGCCGCAGGTGATATTTGTACTGGTCGCTGCCTTCGATGTACATATTGCGGGCGTACCAGTCGCCGTACATCGGCACGCTCTGCGGACCCCAGTGGCTCCAGATTCCGAACTTCGCGTCTTTGAACCATTTCGGACATTCATATTGATGGAGGGATGCAAAGGTCGGCTCAAACATTTTCGTGTTCGCCATCGATGTCTCCTTTCCTTTGGAATGGGTGTCTTTCGTTTGGGTTCGTTCCGCCGGAATCCGAAAAAATTGGAATACGGAAAAGAACCGGGATCCGGGAAAATTTGGAATCCGGGAAAGAACCGGAATCCGAAAAAATTCGGATGATAAAAGTATAGTATTTTAACGGGTTTTTTGCAAGATATAAATGGGAAAACGAAAAGAGCAAGGTGCAAAGTCAGAAAAACAGTAAAACCCTCCTCACGGCCATTTCGGCCTCGAGGAGGGTTTTACAATACGCAATACGTATTGCGCTGCGTATTACGTATTTGTTTATTGCGCCGCACGCAATTGCGTACGTTTTTTATTTTTTCATCAGTCCGGCACCGCTGTGCCATGCCTGCCCGATTTTTTCACCTACGGCGTAATAGCC
>CAYUPA010000106.1:6122-6369 GCA_964446565.1 uncultured Lachnospiraceae bacterium | reverse complement strand
GTGATAGAGAAAACGCTCCTCAAAGACCTTTTCGTGGAGCCTCGCGCCGTTAAAACCGCAGGACATGGAGAGTTCGATATCCCGCACAAGAGCCTCGTCGGTCGGCGCGGTATAAATTCCGTCCGGATAGAAGCCCTGATCGAGCACGGTACGCAGGAAAACGGATTTGCCGTTTACAAGGAATTTACGGCCGCAGAGCGAGATGCTGCGAAGACCGGCGTAGCTGTGGACGGTATCCTCGCCGTAC
>CAYUPA010000106.1:0-6083 GCA_964446565.1 uncultured Lachnospiraceae bacterium | reverse complement strand
TGAAATCATACAGGCGGCCGTGACCCGGCTCCCAAAGGTGGGTTTCCTTGACCGGAAGGGTGAGGCGCACCTGCCGTCCGCGAGCCTCCGCTTTCGCCTCGCCGACCGGACGGCCCTCATAGAAAGCCTCGATCCGCAGCGTGTCCTGTCCGCAGACGTCGGCGGTAATCCAGAACGTGCCCTCGTCCGGGCAGGGAACGACCTGGATGCTGTCAATATAGGTTTTGGGCGTCAGTTCCAGCCAGACGGTCTGCCAGATACCGGTGGTGCGGGTGTAATTACAGCCGCGGGAGTAAAATTCCTCGCATTGTTTGCCGCGGGGGATCATCGGATCGCGCTCATCGTCCTCGGCATAGACGGTAATGACGTTTTCGCCGGGCTTCACGAAGTCTGTGATATCGATACGGAAAGAAGTATAGCCGCCGGTATGTTCGCCCGCCTTTTCCCCGTTGATGAAGACCTGACAGCGGTAATCCACGGCGCCGAAATGCAGGAAAACCTTTCCGCCGAGCTGCGCCTCCGCAAGATGAACCGTGCGTTTATACCAGACGCCGTACAGGAAATCCTTGTGCCCCACGCCGGACAGTTCGCTCTGCGGGCAGAAAGGCACGGTAATCGTACCGTTTAGGACGGCGTCGGCCTTGTACATCCCGCGGGCGATGCCGCTGCGGCCGTTGTCAATCGCAAAGGCCCATTCGCCGTTCAGATTGATCCATGAATCCCGTTGGAACTGTGGCTTTGGATGTTCACTGCGTGGAATATTCATAGTCTGCAATCTCCTTTTTACATTTTTGCAGGCGGCGCTCTTAACAGCCCGTCTGTTTTTTTTATTGTAGTGGACCGTCCTGCGTTTGTCAATCTGTTTTTGCAGTAGGGCGCCTGCTTTTGCTGGAGTGTAACGTCCTGTTTTGCTGGAGGGCAGCGTCCTGTTTTTGCTGTGGGATGCGGAAAAACAGCGGCCGGCTTCCGCGGATTTTCCGCGCTGCGCGGCACAGACCCTTGCGGTTTCAGGACGGTCATGCTACAATGAACCCGTTCGATGCGTGATGATAAAACGTCTTAAATCAACAGGAAGTCTCGAATCGATAAACGCCTTGAATCAATAAGACATTTTGAATCTATAAAGTGCAGGAGGGAATCGACAGATGGATTTACGATACGACAGCGGGGACCCGCGCGAAGGCAGGGACCCCGTCAGCGAAAGGATTGCAGAGGTCGGCATTGTGCCCGTGATCCGGCTGAACCGCCCGGAGGAGGACGCCTTGCCGCTTGCGAAGGCGCTTCTTGCGGGCGGCGTGCCGGTCGCGGAGATTACGTTCCGGGCCGCCGGCGCGGCGAAGGCGATCCGCGCCATAGCGGAGGCGTATCCCGCGATGCTCGTCGGCGCGGGGACGGTCCTGTGCCGCGAGCAGGTGGATGAAGCGCTCCGGGCCGGCGCGCAATTCATCGTGACGCCGGGTCTGGACCCGGACATCGTCCGGTATTGCCAGGATAAGGGGACGCCTGTTTTTCCGGGATGCACGACGCCGACGGATTACCACGCCGCCTATAAACTGGGGCTTAAGGTGCTTAAATTCTTCCCCGCCGAAGAGTCGGGGGGCCTTCGCAAGATCAAGGCGATGGCCGCGCCCTTTCCCATGTTCCGCATCATGCCGACCGGAGGCATTTCTCTTGAAAATCTCGAAGAATACATGCGGTGCCCGGTCGTCTGCGCCTGCGGCGGGTCCTATATGGCCCCGGCGGACCGCATCGATCAGCACCGGTGGGATGAGATCACATCGCTGTGCCGCGCGTCCGCCGCGATTGTAAAAAAAGCACGGGAGAAGGAATAAATAAAGCACAGGAGAAGGAATAAAATGCGGTATAAACTTAAGGAACGGTTTGAAGCGGATACGATATGGGAACTGCGTTTTGCGATAACGGACACGGCGGGGGAGAGCGGCGTGCTGGCGCAGGCCTTTGCCGGCGGCGAAGAGGTTCTTACCCTGTCGCGTGATACGACGCTACGGGTCGTGATCCGGACGCATGAAGGAGATACGGAACGGCAGTTCCTTCTGACCTCGAGGGCGCGCTGCGGCGCGGTTCGGCTTGTCTGGCAGGTCTTCTCAGTCCGGCTGTATGTGGACGGACGGCTGGAGGATGAGGAATGGCCGCTCGGCACGCCGGCCGGCGGCGTCTGGGAGATGGAGACAGGCGGCACGGCGTCGTTTCTTGGCTCCCGCATTTTGGAAACGGAGGCGGACTGTGAGGAAGAGCCGGAAACCGTTTTTACGGGACCGTTCCAGAATTTTGTGGTTCCCGGGCACAATACGGGCGTTGGCGACTGTATGCCCTTTGCCCGGGACGGACGCTACTGCCTGTATTATCTGTTCGACCGCCGTTCCCATAAGAGCAAATGCGGACTGGGCGCGCACCAGTGGGCGCAGGTTTCGTCCGGGGATCTGAAGACATGGACAATCCATCCGATGGCGGTTCGCATCACCCACCAGTGGGAAGGTTCCATCTGCACAGGCTCACTGATTCAAAAAGATGGCAGGACGTATGCGTTCTATGCGGTCCGGATGGCCGACAGAAGCCCGGCGCGTCTTACCCGCGCCGTAAGCGATGACGGTGTGCATTTTGAAAAAACAGAAAACTATTTCGCGCTGACGGCGCCCTATGAGCCGGTTTCCGCAAGGGACCCCATGGTATTTTGGGGCGCGGACGGACAGTACCACATGCTGGTTACAACGTCGCTTCCGGAAAAAGGGCGGTACGGAGGCTGTCTCGCGCACCTGACGAGCGGCGATTTAGAGGAATGGACGCAGCGGGAGCCTTTTCTCGTCCCCGGGTATGCCGATCAGCCGGAATGCAGCGATTATTTTGAGTGGAACGGCTGGTATTATCTGATATTCTCCAATTTCGGCATTGCGCGCTACCGTATGTCGCGCGATCCGTTCGGACCGTGGATACGGCCTGAAAACGATCTGCTGGACAGTCTGGAAATAAAGGTCCCCAAAACCGCCGCGTTTGGAGACCGCCGTCTGTGTACGGGTTTTCTTGCGCGGCGCCCCCGAAAATACGCGGGCAGCGCCGTTACGCATGAATTGTTTCAGCGCTCCGACGGAACGCTGGGGATTCGGCAGCCGGAGGAGATTTTGCCCGCTGTGAAAAAACGAATACAGCCCGCGGATTTGTTCCTTGACGCGGGACAGAACCGCGCAGAGGCGCCGCTTGCGGCCATGGAGGGAGATTTTCGGCTGAAAGCGGTGCTGCAGTGCGGAAGGGGAAGGGAAAATGTTCTTGCCGGCATGCTCCTTACGATGGGAACCGGCGAAGGCGCCCCGCGCAGCTACCGGATCGAGATGGAACCGGCATCGAATACGGCCGTTATCATTCGCCCGGGCGAGGACTATGACCTTGGAAGCGGGCGGGATCTGTTGAAAGATGTGAAGCTGTCAGGTCCGGTGCAGGTGGACCTGCTGGTGCAGGATGATATTCTGGATTTGATGCTTTCCGACGGGCGCGGCATGACCCTGCGGATGGATGATTCCGTCCGGAATGCCGGTCAGAAAGGGTCCTCGGTTTCGTTTTATGTGATGGGCGGTACGCTTGCCGTAGAGCAGATAGAGCTTGACTGCCTGTGATGCAGCGGGGGCACATGCAAAAAAAGGGAGGTACTATGTCTGTTTATCTGGGAATTGATCTGGGGACGACCGGCCTTAAAGCGCTGCTGGTCCGTACAGACGGAACCGTCTGCGGGACAGGCTACCGGCGGTATTCGATTTCCATTCCGGAGGCCGGCTGTGCGGAGCAGAATCCGGAGGACTGGTGGAAGGCGTTCAGGGAAGCTGTCGGGGAGGCGCTGTCTGCATCCGGCGTAAAACAGGAGGAGGTTAAGGGCATCGGTTTGTCAGGACAGATGCATGGCATGGTGCTCACGGGGGAGGACGGCCGCCTTCTTTGTCCGGCGATCATCTGGTGCGATCAGCGCTCGGTGCAGGAAGTGTCCTGGCTCTATGAACAGATTGGCCCCCGGAAGCTGGGCGAGTGGATCCGGAATCCCGTATGCGTCGGCTTTCAGCTCTGTTCCCTGCTCTGGGTCCGTAAACACAGGCCGGCGCTGTACGGGAAGGCGCGCCACGTGCTGCTGCCCAAGGACTATCTTCGTTTTTTGCTGACCGGCGAATACGGTTCCGAACTGACGGACGCCTGCGGCACAGCGATGTTTGACTGTGCGGGGCAGGATTGGAGTGAGCCGCTCTTAACGGCGCTTACGATCGACAGAGGGATTCTGCCCGACGCGAACCATCTGCCCACGGACATACAGGGCGTTCTTACGGCGCGGGCCGCGGAAGACCTCGGCCTTAAAGCGGGCATTCCGGTTGTGTTCGGAGGCGGGGACCAGCCGATGCAGGCTGTCGGAAACGGGCTTTTGAAGCCGGGCTGCGTTTCGGTCACGCTGGGTACGGGCGGCCAGATTTTTGCTCCGGTGGGAAGCCCCGTTTATGACCCCGCGCTGCGAACGCACACATTCTGTCATGCGGACCGGAATATGTGGTACGTCATGGGAGCGACCCTCAACTGCTGTCTTGCCCAGAACTGGTTTTTCGAGAAGGTGCTGGAGGAGCGCGACGTTAAAAAACTGCATGAACAGGCCGCCGCGGTCCCGCCCGGCAGCGACGGTTTGATTTTCCTGCCGTATCTGACAGGCGAGAGAACGCCGCACATGGACCCGGGCGCGCAGGGACTGTTTTTTGGATTGACGCTGCGCCACGGCCGGGCGAGCATGGTCCGGGCCGTGATTGAAGGGATCAGTTACGCGCTGGCCGATGCCATGGATTGCGTGGAAAGGCTGATTCCGCCTGCGGACCGCCTGCTGCTTTCCGGCGGCGGCGCGGGAAGCGGGCTGTGGAAACAGATTATGGCCGATCTTTTTGATCTGCCGGTCTATACCTCTTCCATGAAAGAAGCGGCGGGCGTGGGCGCCGCGCTGTGCGCAATGACGGGAACGGGCGTCTACGAAAGCCTTTCGGAGGCCTGCGAAGCGGCTGTGCGGTATGAGGACGGCTGCGTGGAGCCGGTTCCGGCCCATACGGCTGTGTATCGGGAGAAACTGGCGCTGTTCCGCAAACTGTATATAGCAAACCGGCCGCTGTTTTAGTCCTTTCGCGGGATGTTGGTCTTGCCCTGAAAAATCTTGTTTTTGATCTCCTGCATTTTATGGTCTGTCTGTGCGATCACCTCGGCGCATTCCGTCAACTCCTGCTGGATTGTTTCCGGATGCGGGATGTCCTGCTTGTACCGCAGCTGATGTTCCAAAGAGGCCCAGAAGTCCATGGCTATCGTTCGAATCTGCACTTCCGCGCGCAGAGGCTGCTTTTTATCGGAGAAAAAGACGGGCACTTCCACGATCAGATGCAGGCTGCGGTAGCCGTTGGGTTTGGGATTTCGGATATAATCCTTGCACGTAAGCAGCGTAATGTCGTCCTGTTTGACCAGCATGTCCGCCACATCGTAAATATCGTCGATGAAAGAGCAGACGACGCGGATGCCGGCGATGTCGTTCAGGGTCTCCATCATGGATTCCACTGTAACAGGTTTGCCTTTTCGATGCAGTTTCTCCGCGATGCTGAAAGGTTCCTTGATGCGGGACGTAATAAATTCGATGGGGTTGCGGTTGTAGCGGATAGAAAATTCATCGTTTAAAACTTCAAGTTTTGTCCGAATTTCCTTAATGGCACAATTATACATCATCAGGGATTCCTGAAATTGATGGGCCTGATCGATAAAATAATCCTGAATATCGGGGAGCTGTGTCTGCTCCATAAAGCGCTTCTGCGTTTCGTTATTCATGGTTCTCCTTATTTCTCTAATTTTGCTGCAAAATTTATACAGAGGTTTTATCTTGGCATACTGCCGTTCAAATGCAATGCCGGAACGGAAAAGGGCGCGCAGAGCGGCGTATAGCGATGACGGCGCAGGTCAGCATCCGATGAGAACGGCCTTTCCGTCAAAGGCAAAGCCGTATTTCCGGATCTGTGCTTCATCGAAGCCATGGGAAATCAGATCCTGCGCGTAGTGTTTCTCTTCAATCTGTTTCA
>CAYUPA010000105.1:5605-6385 GCA_964446565.1 uncultured Lachnospiraceae bacterium | reverse complement strand
GGGACGATATTGTGGAGGAGCTCGTGAAGGCATTTGTCGAGTACCATCATCTGAACGATACGGAAGAGGAACCGTCCTGATGCGATGCATGGGGCTGGATTACGGGGACCGGACGGTCGGCATCGCGGTGAGCGACCCGACGGGTACCATTGCAAGTCCGCTCGAAACGGTGCGCCGCGAAGAATCCTCCGCTCTCAGACAGACCGTACGCCGGATACGGGAGCTTACGGCGGCGTATGATGTTCACAGAATCGTGCTGGGCTATCCGTGGAACATGAATTACACGGAGGGAGCCCGCGCGGAGAAGACGCGGGCCTTTAAGAAGCGGCTGGAACGCGATCTGTATCAGGTGGAGGTCGTGCTCTGGGACGAGCGGCTGACGACCCTGGAGGCGGAGAAGCCGCTCCGTGAGGAAGGACTGAATCGCGTTCAGAGGAAAAAGGCCGTCGATTCGATGGCCGCCGCCCTGATCCTGCAGAGTTATCTTGATGCCCAGAAGAAAAAGGAGGAGAACGAGATGGAGCCGGAGTATGAAACCATCACGCTGTATGAGCCGGAGGAAGACCTGAAGTCCCAGATGGAGGTATACGATCGTTTGACCCTGAACGGCGCGTCCTATTTCCTCGCCGCGGTTTCCATGGAGCCGGATTCGGATGACGGTCTGGAGGACGAGGACGATGAGGAGGATGAAGACGGCGTGTTCATCTTCAAATACTGCGGGAAAGAAGAAAGCGAATTTCAAATTCTCGCGGAGGACGGTTCGGTCGCGGGTTACGTGAC
>CAYUPA010000105.1:2641-5595 GCA_964446565.1 uncultured Lachnospiraceae bacterium | reverse complement strand
CGGAGCTTGCGGATCAGGAGGCCGACACCGTAATTCAGCAGTTTATGGATTCCGACGACGATTACGAACTTCAGTTTGATGAAGACGAAGATGAAAACGAAAACGAAAATGAAAATGAATAATAAGAATAAGACAGGAAAGGCGGATTTATTTGCAGCGTAATAGTAAAACGGTTCGGAAGAGAAGGGTTCCGGTCAAAATCATTCCGCTTGGAGGACTTGATCAGATTGGCCAGAATATGACAGTGATAGAATGTGAAGATGAAATTCTGATCGTGGACTGCGGCCTCGCGTTTCCGGAAACGGATATGCTGGGTATCGACCTGATCATTCCGAATTTTGATTATCTCCGTAAAAACAAAGAAAAAATCCGCGGCGTCGTTTTGACGCACGGACACGAAGACCATATCGGTTCGCTGCCGTATTTTCTTCGGGAATTTTACGTACCGGTCTACGGAACCCGGCTTACGATCGGACTGGTCGAAAATAAAATGAAGGAGTTCGGACTCAAAAATTACAGCCTTACGACCGTAAAGCCGGGCGACGTCGTAACGCTGGGCTGTTTTAAGACGGAGTTCATCCGGACCAATCACAGCATAGGCGACGCGGCGGCTCTTGCGATCACGACGCCGGCCGGCGTTCTTTTTCATACCGGCGATTTTAAGGTGGATTATACGCCGATACACGGCAGCATGATCGATCTGCAGCGGATCGCGGACCTCGGGCGGCATAAGGTCCTCGCGATGATGAGCGACAGCACCAACGCGGAGCGCAAGGGCTATACGATGTCGGAGCGCACGGTCGGACGAATGTTCAAGGACACCTTCGACAAGGCGGAGGGTCGGATTCTGGTTGCGACCTTTGCGTCCAACGTGGACCGGGTGCAGCAGATTATCGACGCCGCGCGCGAATGCGGACGCAGGGTCGTAGTGACCGGGCGGAGCATGGTCAACGTCATCAATACCGCGATGGAACTGGGGTATTTCAAGCTCCCGGACGGGGATGATATCTTCATCGATATGGAAGATATCGGGCAGTACGATGATAACGAGCTTGTTATCGTCACGACGGGCAGCCAGGGCGAACCGATGGCGGCCCTCTCGCGCATGGCCTCCGGCGAGCACAAGAGCATCGAGATTCGCCCCGGCGATACGGTCATTTTCAGTTCAAGGCCCGTGCCCGGAAACGAAAAGACGGTTTCCCGCGTGATCGACGACCTGATGAGCCGCGGCGCGAAGGTGATTTCCGAGGATACGCATGTATCCGGCCATGCCAGCCAAGAGGAGCTGAAGCTGATCTACAGCCTGATCCAGCCCAAATACTTTATTCCCGTGCACGGCGAGTACCGCCATCTGCGCCGCCACGCGGATGTAATCGAAGGACTGGGCCACGATATGCGAAACATGTTCCTGCTGCGCAACGGCAATATTCTGGAACTGGACAGTTATTCCGGCAAAATCGCGGGCGATGTGGAAGTCGAGCCGCTTCTGGTGGACGGTCTCGGCGTCGGCGACGTCGGGAATATCGTGCTGCGGGACCGGAAGAACCTGTCCGAAAACGGCCTGCTGATCGTGGTCATGACGCTGCGCCGCCAGACCGGTGAGCTGATGGCGGGTCCGGATATCGTCTCCCGCGGCTTTGTCTATGTGCGCGAATCCGAGGAACTGATGGAGAGCTGCCGCATGGTTGTGCTGAATGCGCTTGCCGCCTGCAAGGAGCAGCATATCACGGACTGGGGCAGCATTAAGAATGAAATCCGCGACAGCCTTCGGGATTATCTTTGGAGGGAGAAGAAGCGAAGTCCTGTGATTTTGCCGATCATTATGGAGGTGCGGTGAAAAATGATGTATCTGAACAGGATACTGGCATTTATAACGCGTAATGTCAAAAAAATCATTATTCTCGCCGCCGTCATGCTGATCCTCGCGCTGTTCGCGTCCGTCTCCTACAACGCGGCCTACCATTTCGCGAGGGGCGACAAGAACATCGCGTACGATGAAAACGGGAAGAGCGTGATGCTGACGATTCCCAAAGGCTCAAGCAGCGAGCAGATCGCGGAGATTCTGGAGGAGAACGGCGTCATTGACAACGCGACGCGCTTCCGGCTGCGGGCGATGCTGATGGGCACGGAGAACAGCTTTAAGTTCGGAACGTATACATTTACGGTCGGTATGCCGGATGAGAAGATCATGGACGTTTTGATGGCCGGCGCGAAGCAGGAGGAACTGGAAATCGTCATTCCGGAAGGCTGGACCGTCGAACAGATCGGCGAGTATCTTCAAAATGAGGAAATCTGTATGAAAGAGGATTTCCTGAAGGCCTGCAACGAGGTTGGCTATGACTTCGACTTTTATACGAAGGACATGCTTTCGGCAAGGTCCATGCGCAGGAACCGTCTGGAAGGCTATCTGTTCCCCAATACGTACCGTGTTACGGTGGACGAAGGCGCGGAGGGCATCGCAAAAAGGCTGCTCCGGCAGTTTGAGATCGAGTTCAACGATTCCATGATGGAGCGCGCGGAAGAACTCGGACTGACGGTGGATCAGGTGGTTACGATGGCCTCGGTCATTGAGAAGGAGGCCTACCGCGACGAGGAACGCCCCAAGATCGCGGCCGTTCTCTACAACCGGATGAAGGAGGAGATGCCCTGGCAGCTGAACAGTACGGTACTGTACGCGCTGGGCATCGAAAACAAGGGCGAGGATTCCCTGACCTACGATGATCTGGAGGTCGATTCCGGATATAACACATATAAAAATAAAGGCTATCCGACCGGTCCGATCTGCAACCCGGGTCTCGAGTCCATTAAGGCGGCGCTGTACCCGGACGATACGGACGCGCTGTATTTCGTTCTGATTGACGAAGAGACCGGAACGCATCTGTTTACGGCGGATTACGATGAATTTCTCGCGGCGCGGGAAGAGAACGGGCAGTAGTAGCGGCGCGCAGTGAAAT
>CAYUPA010000105.1:0-2541 GCA_964446565.1 uncultured Lachnospiraceae bacterium | reverse complement strand
GGGGCCGGACGGAGGAAACGAGTGGTGAACCGAAATCAAAAACCGGAACTTCTTGCGCCGGCCGGCAATCCGGAAGCGCTTCGGACCGCCGTCCTGTACGGGGCGGACGCGGTTTATATCGCCGGTCCGCTGTACGGACTGCGGGCGAAGGCCCGCAACTTCGACGAAAACGAGATGGCGGAAGGAATCCGATACGCGCATGAAAGAGGCGTGCGGGTTCATGTCGCGGTGAATATCCTCGCGCACAACGACCAGCTCGAAGGTCTGGACCGCTATCTGGTGCGGCTCAGGGAGATGGGCGCGGATGCCTTGATCGTCGCGGACGCGGGCGTTCTGGATCTGGCGCGGGACTGTGTGCCGGGCATGGAACTGCATCTGAGCACGCAGGCGAGCGCGACCAATTACCGGATGATGAATTTCTGGCATCGTCACGGGGTCAAACGCATCGTCGCGGCACGGGAACTCAGTCTGCGGGAACTAAGGCAAACCCGCGCGATGATCGATCCGGAACTGGAACTGGAAGCGTTTGTGCACGGCGCGATGTGCATGGCGATATCCGGACGGTGCCTCTTGAGCGCATATCTGGCCGGGCAGGACGCCAATCAGGGAGCCTGCGTCCATCCCTGCCGCTGGAAATACCGCCTCGTCGAAGAAACCCGTCCGGGGGAGTACATGCCGGTTCTCGAAGACGACACCGGCACATATCTCCTTAACGCCAGGGACCTGTGCATGGTTGAGTACATTCCGGAACTGATCGGGGCCGGAATCGGGAGTTTTAAGATCGAAGGACGGATGAAAACGCCGCTCTATGTCGCGATGGCGACCCGCGTCTACCGCGAGGCGATCGACGATTATTTTGCGGACCCCGCGCTTTACGCGTCCAAAAAGGCATATTATCGCGAGGAGTTGTCCCTGATCAGCCACAGAGGCTGCAGCACCGGTTTTTATTTCGGACCTCCCGGGCGGGATTCCCAGATCTATGAGAACAGCGCCTATGAGAGGGAGGTTTGTTTTGCGGGAAGGGTTCTTGCGGACGCCGAAGGAGGAGAGGCGCTCGTGGAACAGCGGAACAAATTTTCCGTCGGCGATACGCTGTCTCTTCTGCTTCCGCGCGGGGAATCTGTGGAATTCACCGTGACCTCCATCACGGCGGAAGACGGCGAAAAAATTGAAAACGCGCCGCATCCAAGGCAGCGCGTTCGGATAAACCTTCCGAAGGAGGCGGGGGAAGGCATGATTCTCATGAAAAAGGAGGAAGTCTCACCGTAGGCCGATCCGCCGGCAGTTTTCAAGGTGCTCCTCATAGGTTTCCGCGTAGTAATACGTTTCGTCTTCATCAAAGACAAAGAACAGATCGTCGCAGGAGACCGGCGACAGAGCCGCCTCGACAGCCTCTTTCTGAGGACTGCAGATGGGACCCGGGGGCAGAGCCTGCGCTTCATAGGTGTCGTATCCTGCGATCACGTCCTCCGGGGCGCCGTTTGCGGCGAGCGTTTCGTCGCCGTACCGGGCGGTAAAATCCATTTGCAGCTGCATGGACTGCCGCAGTCTGTTTTCAATGACAGCCGCGATATGAGGCATTTCCGCGGTCTGCGCATCGCCTGCGCCGCCGCAGTTCGATTCGGCCATCACGATGGAAGCGATGGTAAGAAGTTCATGAACGGAATATTCGCTCGCCTCCGCTCTTATCAGGTCATCGATCTGCTGCAGCGAGGATTCAACCAGCATTGTAAGGGCGTTCGTTCCGTCTTCCGAAATCGCGTAATCCCCGGAAAGGATATATCCTTCGAGCGGGAAGAAACTCTGCTCCGCGGCGGAAGCATCCGGCAGAAGATGCAGCGCGGAAGGAACCTCGGCGTCGATTTCCTCCTCGGACAGGCCGGTTTTTTCCGCAATCAGCGCCCGAATCTGAGGATAGGTGCTGTAAGGCGGAATATTGATTACGACGTAAGAAGTCTTCACTTTTTCCGGCATGACGGAGGTACCGCCGGAATGAATCGCCATGTTTTGCTCCGATTCCGGGGCCGAATCCGGCGAAGAAGAACTGCTCTGCGCCGGTTCGCTTTCCTCCAGCGCGGCGCTGTCCTGCCCGGAACCCTCCGCATCCTCCCCGGATGCCGCGGAACGTGTCTCTTCATGGGCCGCAGCGTCCGATTGACAGCCGCTCACGGCGAGGGCGAGCAGGAGCGCGGCGGACAGAATGAGAAGCGGTTTTTTGCGATGTTTCACAGTTATAACACCTCCTGAATAAAATTACATGGAATAATGAAGCGAAACACGGATGTTTTTACTGCACAGCTACCGTGATTTCCATTGAATATATTACCGTGATTTCCGTTGAATATACTGCCGTGATTTTCATTGAATATACTGTCGTGATTTTTATTGAATATACTACCGCGCCCCGGACTTTGTCAATCCCTCCGCGATAAATTCTTTTTTGCAGTCCGCTTTTGGACGAAGGGGCAGACAGGCTCCGTATGGGAAAGGAGAAAGAGGCTTATGAAAAAAACGCCGTTTGTATCGCTTTCGCAGCTTGAA
>CAYUPA010000104.1:0-6415 GCA_964446565.1 uncultured Lachnospiraceae bacterium | reverse complement strand
GGAAGAAAACCACAAAATCTATTGGATTGTACAGGACCTTGCCGTCAGTTTCAGGAACTTGACCTTCGCTCCCCGGAAATTCCCAGCGTTTAAGCTGCAACCTTCCGGATCATCGCTACCAATGTCACAGCGGTGACTATTATACTATTCTCTGAATGGGAATACAAGAAAAAAGCCCGGCCCTGTTTTGGAGAAATTTTCAGGTATTTTAATGATTTTTTTATGTAAATTATACAATAAAATTACGCGCGGTAAATTTTATTTTCATCAAAATGGGATTCAGAACAGCGTCCTGACGGCCCAGGGCACAACATACGAGATAAGGATCATGAGAAACGCCGCAAGGAAAATTCCAAGAATAATCGGCGGCAGCGCTTTCTTCCAATCCATGCCGAGAACGGAGGCGACAAGCGCCCCTGTCCAGCCTCCCGTGCCCGGAAGCGGGATTCCGACGAGAATAAGCAGACCCCAGAACTGATATTTCTGGACCTTTTCGCTCTTTCCCATCGCGTGCGCCTCCAGCTTCTCGACCAGCGGACGAATGTGCTTCGTCTTTTTGAGCCGGTTGAAGACCGGGGTAATCAAAAGGAGAAGGAAGGGGATGGGCAGGATATTCCCGATGAGACAGAAGAACAGCGCCCGAACCCAGTTCACGCCCATGAGCGCCGCGGCGATCAGACCGCCCCGAAGCTCCAGTATGGGCAGGGCCGAGATGAGCGTCAGGATCAGCTCCTTCGGCAGCGCGCCAAAGACCGACATAAACCATTCGACCAGACGTTCCGTCACGTATATGTCGCCTCCTTATAACAGAAGTCCCTCCCGCGCCGGGAGGGACCCCTTAAAAGCCTGTTATGAATTACTCAATGATTGAGGTTACAGTACCGGCGCCCACGGTATGGCCCCCTTCACGAATCGCGAAGCGAAGCCCCTGCTCCATCGCAACCGGATAGATCAGCTCGATCGTCATCTCCACGTTATCGCCCGGCATGCACATCTCTACGCCTTCCGGCAGCGTGATGACACCGGTCACATCGGTGGTTCTGAAATAGAACTGCGGACGGTAATTGGTAAGGAACGGCGTGTGGCGGCCGCCTTCATCCTTCTTCAGAACGTAGACCTGCCCCTTGAACTTGGTATGCGGGGTGATGGTGCCCGGCTTTGCCAGAACCTGTCCTCTTTCGATCTCATTGCGCTGAATGCCGCGCAGCAGAGCGCCGATGTTGTCGCCGGCCTGCGCCTCGTCGAGGAGCTTATGGAACATCTCAACGCCGGTTACGACATACTTCTTGGACTCGGAGGTAAGACCTACGAGCTGGACCTCGTCGGATACATGCAGTACGCCGCGCTCTACACGACCGGTCGCGACGGTACCGCGTCCGGTAATAGAGAAGACATCCTCAACCGGCATCAGGAACGGCTTTTCGGTATCGCGCTGCGGAGCCGGAATATAGTCGTCAACCGTCTCCATGAGCTCGACGATCTTGTCGCCCCACTCGCCGTCCGGGTCTTCAAGAGCCTTAAGAGCGGATCCGCGGATGATCGGTGTGTCGTCGCCCGGGAAGCCGTACTCGTTCAGCAGTTCGCGAATCTCCATATCGACCAGATCGAGCAGTTCCTCGTCGTCAACCATATCGCACTTATTCATGAAGACAACGATATACGGAACGCCGACCTGACGGGACAGCAGGATGTGCTCGCGGGTCTGCGCCATAACGCCGTCGGTCGCCGCGACAACAAGGATCGCGCCGTCCATCTGCGCCGCGCCGGTAATCATGTTCTTAACGTAATCGGCATGACCCGGGCAGTCAACATGCGCATAGTGACGCTTCTCTGTCTCATACTCAACATGCGCGGTCGTAATTGTGATGCCGCGCGCCTTCTCCTCCGGAGCCTTGTCGATGTTATCAAACGCGACCGCTTCGCCAAGACCGAACCGCTTGGAAAGAATCAGGGTAATCGCAGCGGTCAGTGTCGTCTTCCCATGGTCAACGTGTCCGATCGTACCGATGTTGACGTGGGGTTTCGTTCTCTCATATTTCGCCTTCGCCATTAGAAAAATCCTCCTTTAATAGGTAATTGTTGATTACACCGTAGCCTGCTCACATTATAGAGAAAAGCCATCCCTTTTGCAAGTGGTTTTCTCAAATTTTGCAGGCGGCTTTCCCAAACATGGAAAAGATATGGAAACTGCGCTGTCCCGCATCTCAGCTCTTCTTCTCGGAAAGCACCTTTTCCTGTATATTCCGCGGCACCTGCTCGTTGTGATCATAGAACATCGAATAGTTGCCGCGCCCCTGCGTCCTGGAACGCAGGTCCGTCGCGTAGCCGAACATTTCGGAAAGCGGAACAAGGCTGTGAATCGTGCTGGCTCCGTTGCGGGAATCCACTCCCTCGATCCGCCCGCGGCGGGCATTCAGATCGCCGATGACATCGCCCATATAGTCCTCCGGAACGATCACGTCCACGCGCATGACCGGCTCGAGTAGAACCGGCGCGCCCTTTCGCATCGCTTCCTTAAAGGCCATGGAACCCGCGATCTTAAAAGCCATCTCACTGGAATCGACCTCATGGTACGATCCGTCGTAGACCTCGGCGCGAACGCCAAGCACCGGGTATCCGGCCAGCGACCCGGACTGCATCGCCTCCTGAATGCCGCTGTCCACGGCGGGAATGTACTCCTTCGGAATGGCGCCGCCGACAACCATGTTGACGAACTCGTAGGTCTGCTCCGCGTTCGGGTCCGTCGGAATGAAGCGGACCTTGCAGTGCCCGTACTGTCCGCGTCCGCCGGACTGCCGGACGTAGCGGCCCTCCACGTCGACCGCCTTTGTCAGGGCTTCCTTGTACGCGACCTGCGGGGTGCCGACGTTCGCTTCAACCTTGAACTCGCGCAGCAGACGGTCCACGATGATCTCAAGATGCAGCTCCCCCATTCCGGAAATGATCGTCTGTCCCGTCTCGGTATTGGTATAGGTCTTGAAGGTCGGGTCCTCTTCCGCGAGCTTCGCAAGAGCAATGCCCATCTTTTCCTGGCCGGCCTTGGTCTTCGGCTCGATCGCGACCGAAATGACCGGGTCCGGAAATTCCATGGATTCCAGAATGATCGGATGCTCCTCGTCGCAGAGCGTATCGCCGGTCGTCGAGAACTTCAGACCGACCGCCGCCGCGATATCGCCGGCATAAACCCTGTCGATCTCCTGCCGCTTGTTCGCGTGCATCTGCAGGATGCGCCCGATTCGCTCCTTCTTGCCTTTTGTCGAATTTAATACATAGGACCCGGCGGATATCGAACCGGAATAGACCCGGAAGAACGCGAGCTTTCCGACGAAGGGGTCCGCCATGATCTTAAACGCCAGAGCGGAAAACGGCTCTTCGTCCGAGGCCATGCGCACGCCCTTCTCCTCGCGCTCCGGCACCGCTCCTTCAATCGGCGGGATGTCAAGAGGCGAGGGCATATAATCCACAACCGCGTCAAGCAGTTTCTGAACGCCCTTGTTGCGGTAGGCGGACCCGCAGAAGACCGGAATAATCTGCACCCTGCAGACCGCTCTGCGCAAAGCCGCCTTTAACCGCTCGACCGAAATCTCCTCATCGTCGAGATAGGCCGCCATCAGCTCCTCGTCCGTTTCGCAGATCGAATCGATCATCGCCTGCCGGTACGAGGCCGCCTCCTCCTTCATATTCCCGGGGATCTCCTCTTCGGAAACATCCTCGCCCAGTTCATCATGATACACATACGCCCGCATCGTCATCAGATCGACGACGCCGATGAAGCTGTCCTCCGCGCCGATCGGCAGCTGCAGGGGAACGGCGTTGGCCCCGAGACGGTCTTTCATCATCTGCACGGCGTTAAAAAAGTCCGCGCCCATGATATCCATCTTGTTTACAAACGCCATGCGCGGAACATTATACTGATCCGCCTGACGCCAGACGTTCTCGGATTGAGGCTCTACCCCGCCCTTCGCGCAGAATACACCGACCGCTCCGTCAAGAACACGCAGCGAACGCTCTACCTCCACGGTAAAATCCACGTGTCCCGGAGTATCGATGATATTGATGCGGTTCTGCTTCCAGAAGCAGGTCGTCGCGGCGGACGTAATCGTGATCCCGCGCTCCTGCTCCTGCTCCATCCAGTCCATCTGGGCTGTCCCGTCGTGGGTATCGCCGATTTTGGGGGGTTTGCCCGTATAGTACAGGATGCGCTCTGTCAGCGTCGTCTTTCCCGCATCAATATGAGCCATGATACCAATATTACGCGTATCATGCAACGAATACTCTCTTGGCACTCTTTATTCCTCCCCGTACGCTTAGAAGCGGAAATGCGCGAACGCCTTGTTCGCCTCTGCCATTCTATGCGTATCTTCCTTCTTCTTAACGGATGCGCCCGTGTTGTTGGCCGCGTCCATAATTTCGTTGGCCAGACGCTCTTCCATCGTCTTCTCTCCGCGCTCCCGCGAATACTGCGTCAGCCAGCGAAGCCCCAGCGTCTGCCGGCGCTCCGGCCGGACCTCCATGGGAACCTGATAGGTAGCGCCTCCGACGCGCCGCGCCTTGACCTCCAAAACCGGCATGATGTTGTTTAACGCGGTTTCGAAGACCTCCAGCGCTTCCTTGCCCGTCTTCTCATGAATCCGGTTGAAAGCCCCGTATACGATTCGCTGCGCCACGCCCTTCTTGCCGTCAAGCATGATGTTGTTGATCAGCCGGGTGACGGTCTGGCTCCCGTATAAAGGATCCGGCAAAACCTCTCTCCTTGTGATATGTCCTCTTCTGGGCACGATTCCTTCCCTCCTTAATCAGAACAATTAAATCTTCGGTACTCACAAAAGCCCTGTGTTTCGCGCCAAGAATATACAGTACTCCTGAAAGCATCAATATCTCAGCACAAAAACCTACTTCTGCGTCCGGCGCCTCATTTCTTCGGGCGTTTCGCGCCGTACTTCGAACGCGCCTGTCTGCGGTTCGCCACACCCGCGGTATCCAGCGTGCCGCGAACGATATGGTACCGCACGCCGGGCATATCCTTGACACGGCCGCCGCGGATCAGCACAACGCTGTGTTCCTGCAGATTATGGCCTTCGCCGGGGATATAGGCCGTGACCTCTACGCCGTTGCTTAAGCGTACACGGGCTATCTTGCGCAGAGCGGAATTCGGCTTCTTCGGGGTATCCGTCTTAACCGCCGTACAAACTCCGCGCTTCTGGGGAGAAGAAATATCGGTCGGATGCTTCTGAAGGGAATTCCATCCGCGCAGCAGAGCCGGAGCCTTCGCCTTCGTCTCAACGACCTCTCTTCCTTTTCGCACCAACTGGTTAAAAGTAGGCATATTTGCACCTCCTGTTCAAAAAATTTTCAGACCGCAATAGTATAGCACAGCGAAAAATGGATGTCAACGATGGATTTTTCTGTCTTTTCCGCAGGCGGAGGCGGAAAGCGGCTTACAGTCTTATGTAAACAGCTCGGAATCCTCCATGTCGTTTTCAATCATATCGCTCAGTTCTTCCGCGAGTTCGTCGTCATAGGTCAGCCCGTCGTCATACTCCGGAAGGTCCTCGTCCCCGTCCTCGTCGAATTCGGTCCGCGCGTCCCTGCCGTCCGGTTCCGGCTCGTCCGGAACCGCCTTCATAAATTCGGTCCTCTGATAATGCCCCATGCCGGTGCCGGCGGGAATCAGCTTTCCGATGATGACGTTTTCCTTAAGGCCCACCAGCGGGTCCACCTTGCCTTTGATCGCGGCCTCGGTCAGTACCCTCGTCGTTTCCTGGAAAGACGCCGCGGACAGGAACGATTCCGTCGCGAGAGAAGCCTTTGTGATGCCAAGAAGAATCCTTTCGCCGGTCGCGGGCCGCAAACCCGCAGCTGCGGCCTCCGCGTTCTTTTCCTCAACCTCCAGATAGTCCACGAGGCTTCCGGGAAGCAGATCGGTATCGCCGTTATCCTCAATCTTGACGCGGCGCAGCATCTGACGGACGATGATCTCGATATGCTTATCGTTAATATCGACGCCCTGCAGACGGTACACCCTCTGCACCTCCTGAATCAGATAATCCTGCACGGCGGTAATGCCCTTGATCTTCAGAATATCATGCGGATTGACGGACCCTTCGGTCAGCTCATCCCCGGCCTCGACAAACTGTCCGTCCTTCACCTTAAGCCTCGCCCCGTACGGGATCAGATAGGTCCTGGACTCCTTTGTGTCCGGGTTCGTAACGATGATTTCACGTTTTTTGCGGGTCATATTCTCCGTGACCTCGCCGCCGAATTCTGTAATAACGGCAAGTCCGCGGGGCTTTCTGGCCTCAAACAGTTCCTGCACACGGGGAAGACCCTGCGTGATATCGTCGCCGGCGATGCCGCCCGTGTGGAACGTGCGCATGGTCAGCTGCGTGCCCGGCTCGCCGATCGACTGCGCCGC
>CAYUPA010000103.1:0-6443 GCA_964446565.1 uncultured Lachnospiraceae bacterium | reverse complement strand
AGTATAGCGCGTTTTGCGAAAAAAATCAAATTCGCTTGACAAGGTTTTCGAATCATAGTACAGTGGCGATAACTATATTATAAGCAGGAGGTCGCGTTATGTCTCTTAAATTTCACCTTGTGTCCAGTCTGGAAAAGGTTTTCCCGGACAGGGAGCCGGCGCCGATGACGACGGCGCTTGCGGCGCTGCGCGGCGACAGCGTTTCCTTTCAGCTTGCCGTCTGTCCTTCGGCCCTCCGGATTCACGAACTGCCTTTTACCGTTTCTTCTCCGATTCGGGAGTATCTGACCGTCCGGTCCGTGCAGACCGTACCGGTCCGCTATGCCACCGTCAGCGCCGAAGACGGCAATTACATCAGCGATAAGCCCGGCATGTATCCGGACCTTCTCCTGCCCGTCACGGAGCAAAGAGGGTTCATCGACACGCCCGGGACGTGGTCCGCGCTCTGGATTGAGGCGGAAATTCCGGAGGACGCGCGGGCCGGCGTCTACCCCGTCGAAATTCAGATGCAGTGCGGCGAGGAGACTTTTATCGTATCCACATCCATTGAAATCATTGACGCGGTCCTTCCCGAACAGACACTGAAACACACAGAATGGTTCCACTGCGACGGCATTGCGCAGTACTACGGTCTTACAGTCTGGTCGGAACCTTTCATGCGGGCTGTGCGCGCCCAGATACAGTGCGCGGTGCGCCGCGGCGTAAACATGCTGCTGATTCCGATCTTCACGCCGCCCCTTGATACGCGGCGCGGCGGCGAGCGTCTGACCGTTCAGCTTGTCGATGTCACCGTGACGAACGGAACGTATTCATTTTCCTTTGACCGTCTGAAAGCGTTCCTCGATATGGCGCGGGACTGCGGCATTCAGTACTTTGAGATGGCACATCTCTTCAGCCAGTGGGGCGCTGAAAACTGCCCGAAGATCATCGCCACGGTCGACGGTACGGAACGGAAAATCTTCGGCTGGGACACGGCGGCGACCGGGGACGCCTACCGTAACTTCCTCGCTGCCTTTTTGCCGGCACTCACCGCGAAAATCGAAGAATGGGGCCTCAAGGACCGCGTCGTCTTCCACATTTCCGACGAGCCGTCTGAAGCGGCGCTTCCGCAGTATCAGGCGTGCAGGGAAATGGTCCAGCCGTTTCTTAAAGGTTATCCGATCATGGACGCGATGAGTGAATACGAATATTATGAAAAAGGGATCTGCGAAACCCCTGTCGTCGCGACCACCGCGCTCGCGCCGTTTCTTACGAAGAAGCGGCCGGAGGAATTCTGGATTTATTACTGCGTCGGACAGTTCAACAAGGTCGCGAATCGCTTCATCGCGATGCCCTCGTCGCGCAACCGGATTCTCGGCCTGCAGATGTATAAGTTTCGCGTCAAAGGTTTCCTGCAGTGGGGCTTTAATTTCTATAATTCCGTTCTTTCCCTGTATCCGGTCGATCCCTTTGCCACCACGGACGGCGACAGCTCCTTCCCGGCCGGCGACCCGTTCATCGTCTATCCCGGCGAAAATCTGGAGCCGTGGGAATCGCTTCGTCTGGTCGTCCTTTCCGACGCTCTGCGCGATGTGCGGGCGCTTACGCTTCTGGAGTCTCTCACAAACCGCGAATACGTTCTTTCCCTGATTGAAGAAGGATTATCCGAGCCTCTTTCCTTTACGGCCTATCCGCAGGACGGAGAATACATCCTCCGCCTCATGAACCGCGTCCGTCAGGAAATAAAGGCCCGGATATAAAACAAAACGTGCAGGTTTTAAAACGTTTCTGTTTTCTGTCTTTTTACTGTCTGCCCTGCGAACCGCTTTTCGGTTTTCAGCAAACCGCCGTAATCGTAATCGAAGCGGTTCCGATGCCTTTTACGCTTCCTTTGACCGTAATGGTACCCGGCCCGTCCGCGAGGATCGCCGCCATGGCGCGGCCTTCATACGCCCTGCAGGACGGGCCGCCGTAATTCTCAGCCGTTTTCGGATTGCCGTTTCCGATTCCGGCAAGCCGTCCGGGACCTTCCACCTCGATAGAAATCTCCGAGGTCTCATACGGTACGCGGGCGCCGTTTTCATCGACGATAGTGAGCGCCACATAGCTTAAATCCTGCGCGTCGCCCGCGATCTGCGCCCGGTCCGCCTTCATGGTAAGCTTAGCCGCGGTCCCGGTTGTGCGTAAAACAGCCCGTCCGGTTTCCTTGCCGTTCCGGTATACGACCGCTTCCACCGTACCCGGCTGATAGGGAACGTCGAGGGACGCGATCAGCTTCTCAAATTTTGCCCTGCCGACCGAAGTCCCGTTCAGGAAAAACTCCGCCTCGTCCGCGTCGGCGTACACGTCGACCTGCACCGGTTTGCCGATCCATTTTTCCTCGAAAGTCCATGTATCTTCGACATCATACCAGTGCCAGCCGGTTCCCCAGAACTTCTCGCCGTGATGCGCCGGATGCGTGGTATACAGGACCGGCTTGTCGGAATGGCCCCACATGATCTCGCGGTAGTAGGACTGCGCCGTGCGGTAGCCGCAAAGGTCCATATCGCCCTGGAAGCAGCTGCGCCATGGATATTCGCCCATAAAGCCTTTCGGGTCCTCTGTATCAGACTCCCAGACGACACGCCCCACGCCGGCCTCGCCCAGATTGTCGAAGGCCGTCCAGATGAAATCGCCGATTACATGCGGATTTTCCATCGTCGCTTTCCAGTAATCATACGTATTAAACGGATGCGTCTCGGTTCCCATAATCACGCGGCCCGGAAACTTCTTCGCGTCGGAGGCGTAGCGGTCATACAGATAATTGTAGCCTACGATATCGAGAGCCGAAGCGTAGCCGGCGGTCTTTTCGCCCCAGACGTCGCGCTTTTTCCCAAGGGTGGACATATTGTTGATATCGAAGTTACTCATCGCTTCCTCGTCAAAAACGCCGCAGATCGCGGAGGTTACGAAGCGGGTCGAATCGAGTGAACGTATCTTGTCCGCGAGCGTCTTCGCCCAGCGGGCGCCGTCGCCTCTGCCGTCGCGCTCGCCGATCTCATTGCCGATAGAGTACGTTATGACGCAGGGATGATTCCGGTCGCGCAGAACCATATAGCTGATGTCCCGCTCCCACCAGTCCTCGAAGTATAGATGATAGTCCATCGGCACTTTGCCAATGCGCCATGTGTCAAACGCCTCATCCAGAAGCAGGACGCCCTGACGGTCGCAGGTCTCAATCATGGCCAGCGACGGCGGATAATGGCTGATGCGCACCGCGTTGTAGCCGGCGTTTTTTAGAATTTCGATTTTGCGCTCCTCCGCTCTTGGATAGGCCGCCGCGCCCAGAAAAGCGTGGTCGTGATGGATACAGCCGCCTTTTAGCTTAAGAGGCCGGCCGTTCAGACGGAACCCGTTCTCCGCGTCCGCCTCAATACTGCGGATTCCAAAAACAGTCTCCACTTTTTCATCGTCCTGCCCCTTGACCGCGACGACGGTCTTTAAGGTATACAGGTTCGGCGCGTCGATATCCCAAAGGGCTGGCTCCGTAACGGTCATCGAGATTTCGCCGGTCGCCTTTTTCCCTCCTACGACGACAAGCGGCGCGCTGCCTTCCGCGACTTCGGTTCCGCTGGGATCAAAAACTCTGCAGACGATTGACGCGGTCACAGTTTCCGAAATCCCGCTGGAGATGGTGATCTCCGCGTTCACCACCGCTTTCTCCGGGGAAACCTCCGGCGTGGTCACGAACAGGTCCCACGGCTCGACGCAGACCGGCTCGCCGACCCACAGAGAGACGCCGCGGTACAGGCCGCCGCCCGAATACCAGCGGGTGGACGGCTGGCGGCTTTGCGTCGTAATTTTGAGTTTGTTGAGCCCTTCCCTGATCTGCGGCGTCAGGTCGACCAGATACGGCGTATAGCCGTACGGATGCAGCGCCAGAAGCTCGCCGTTCAGCGTTACTTCCGCGTTCATGTAGGCGCCGTCAATATCCAGAATGATTCGCTTTCCCATCCATTCTTTCGGAATCGTAAGGTCTTTCAGATATGTGCCCTGCGAGGCTCCGAAATAGCCGTTTGCGCTGCCGCCCGCCGCGTCCGCGCTTCTCGGCTTCGTATAGATGTAGTCGTGCGGCAGATTCACGGTTTTCATTTCTATCTGCCGCCCTATGGGGATGAACATGCCGCCGTCATTATTCTCGAAAAACTGCCAGTTTTTGTTTAAATTGTACTTTTGCATTGCTTTCCTCCTTGTAGTTTTATGTAAATCATACTACTATGAAGTATAATGGATTGGGATTTCTCTGTCAAGCATCACAAAAGAAGAATTTGCGGCAATTAGCGGTAACAATTCTGTTGAGCCGACACGCGGGGTGTCTTGCTTTTTGCTGGCAGTCATGCTACACTTGAAATATCAAAAAACAGGAGGTGCGACTTATGTCAAATCGTATTGTTTTAAATGAAACGTCATTTCACGGTTCCGGCGCGATCGCCGAGATTGCGGGAATCGTGAAGAGCCGCGGCTTTACAAAGGCTTTTATCTGCTCCGATCCGGACCTCGTCCGTTTCGGCGTAACGCAGAAAGTCACGGACATTCTGAACACGGAAGGGCTTGCCTATGAAATGTATTCCGACATCAAGGCGAATCCCACCATTCAGAATGTACAAACAGGCGTTGCCGCGTACAAGGCGTCCGGCGCCGACTATATCATCGCCGTCGGCGGCGGTTCCTCCATGGATACCGCAAAGGCAATCGGCATTATCATCAACAATCCGGAATTCGCGGATGTCCGCAGTCTTGAAGGGGTCGCTCCCACCAAAAATCCCTGCGTACCGATCATCGCGGTTCCGACGACCGCCGGCACCGCTGCCGAGGTTACGATCAACTATGTCATCACCGACGTGGAGAAAAACCGCAAGTTCGTCTGTGTGGATACGCACGACATCCCGATTGTCGCCGTCATCGATCCCGACATGATGTCCTCGATGCCGGCGGGGCTGACCGCCGCGACCGGAATGGACGCTCTGACCCACGCTATCGAAGGCTATATCACGAAGGCGGCCTGGGCCATGACTGACATGTTCCACTTAAAGGCGATTGAAATCATATCCTCTTCGCTGCGCGGCGCGGTCGCCAATACAAAAGAAGGCCGCGAAGGGATGGCTCTCGGCCAGTACATCGCCGGCATGGGCTTTTCCAACGTGGGACTTGGCATCGTACATTCCATGGCCCATCCTCTCGGCGCTGTTTATGATACACCGCACGGCATCGCCAACGCCATCATCCTGCCTGTCGTGATGGAATACAACGCGGAAGCCACCGGGGAAAAATACCGTGACATCGCGCGCGCCATGGGCGTTCCGGGAACGGAGACCATGACGCAGGAAGAATACCGCAAAGCCGCCGTTAATGCCGTCCGCCAGCTTGCGCAGGATGTCGGCATTCCCTCCAGTTTAAAGGATATTGTGAAGAAAGAGGATATCCCTTTCCTTGCGCAGTCCGCGTACGATGACGCCTGCCGTCCCGGCAATCCGAAGGAGACGACGGTCGAGGACATCGCGGCTCTCTATGAATCCATGATCTAAATCTTTTTTCCGCGGGCCTCAATGGCAGAAACGGCGCTCCGTTTGCGCCGAATGTCATTCGGCCGGCTGAAGAAAGCAAGAAGATTCCTTCGTCAAATTATGTATTGTTCTTTGTTTTCATGGCGTTCTCCGTCAGCTTCTGCGCTCCGTCAAATCGGGGCGCGGAAACAGGCGGAGGGCGTTCTTTTAGTCCGCAGACTGTAGAGGAGTATTCCTTAAAATTGCAGTCGGAACGGAGTTCCTCCTTCAAATTGTTGTCAGAACGGAGTTCTCCATAAAATTGTAACCGAAACCGCGCGTTCTTTAAAATAGAAAAAGCGGCAGCCACTTACTCTCCCGGGCAGTCTCCCGCCAAGTACCATCAGCCGTCATTGGCTTAACCTTCGTGTTCGGAACGGGTACGGGTGTTTCCCAATGACGCATCGCCACCGCTTATTCTTTCGCCCTTCTGAGCCTCCGCCTTCCGGCTTCCTCTCTTGTAAGGGCCTTCAAAACTGCACATTGGATTTTCCGTAAAGTCTCGCCTTTCTTCCTTTCCGCTCTCGCCGCGCCTTCTCACTTCTTTGCCCTTGAACAAGCTCTCGACCTATTAGTACCGGTCAGCTCCGTACATCGCTGCACTTCCACCTCCGGCCTATCGCCTTGTCGTCTTCAAGGGGTCTCCCTTCTTTCGAATCGGATATCTCTTCTTGAGGGGGGCTTCACGCTTAGATGCTTTCAGCGTTTATCCCGTCCAGACTTGGCTACTCTGCCATGAACCTGGTGTCCAACAGATCCACCAGCGGTCTGTCCATTCCGGTCCTCTCGTACTAAGAACAGCTCCTCTCAAATATCCTGCGCCCACGACGGATAGGGACCGAACTGTCTCACGACGTTCTGAACCCAGCTCGCGTACCGCTT
>CAYUPA010000102.1:5009-6494 GCA_964446565.1 uncultured Lachnospiraceae bacterium | reverse complement strand
GCGGCTGTCCGCACAGCGGACATTTTTCATCCGTGGGCTGGTCCCAGGACATGTACTGGCAGTCCGGATAATTTTCGCACCCGTAATACACCCGCCCTTTTCGGGTCTTTTTAATCTGGATCAGGCCCCCGCACAAAGGGCAGTGGGCGCCCGTCGTTTCATAATAGGGCTTGGCGTTTCGGCACTCCGGAAATCCCGGGCACGCGTAAAATTTGCCGTACCGGCCATATTTCAGCACCATGTTGCGCCCGCACTTCTCGCAGACGACATCGGTGACCTCATCTTTAATTTCAACCTTCTCAAGCTGTTCCGTCGCCCGGATGACCTCCGGTTCAAAAGTATTATAGAAATCGCGAACGACTTCCTTCCATTCCGTTTTTCCTTCTTCTACGCTGTCGAGACGGCTTTCCATGCCGGCGGTAAATCCGATGTCGACGATTTCCTTAAAATATTCGCCGATGATCCGGTTCACGACGGCGCCGAGTTCCGTCACATAGAGCGTCTTTTTTTCCCTGGCCGCGTATCCCCTCGTCAAAATCGTACCGATCGTGGGCGCGTAGGTACTCGGCCGTCCTACGCCGTTCTCCTCCATTTCCCGGACGAGAGAAGCCTCCGTATAGCGTGCCGGCGGCTGCGTAAAATGCTGCTGCGGACCGGCGCTTTCAAGACGGACGGCATCGTCCTTTTTAAGTCCTTCAATGCCTTCAAACCCCTCGTCTTCCTCGCCGTCCTCCTTATAGATCCGCAAAAAGCCCGGAAAGGCGATGCGGGAGCCGGAAGCGGAAAAGACGAGGCCGTCAGCCTCTACAAGAACCTGACAGGTCTCATAGGAAGCCGGTTTCATCATGCTGGCGAGAAACCGTTCATAGATCAGCTTGTAGAGGCGGAACTGATCTCTTGTAAGCGAGTCTTCAAGCGCGGACGGAATCCTGTCGCAGGACGTCGGGCGAATCGCTTCATGCGCGTCCTGAATCCGCCCCTTCGGCTCCGCCCCGCGGTACTCTCCCAGATACGCATCGCCAAACTGGCCGCGAATCCGGGCGATCGCGCCGTTTTGCGCCTCCTCGGCCACACGGACGGAATCCGTACGCAGATAGGTGATTAAGCCGACGGTTCCGCCGGCGTTGAGGTCCACGCCCTCATAGAGCTGCTGGGCAATCCGCATCGTTTTCTGCGGTGTAAACCCAAGCCGCTTGGAGGCCTCCTGCTGCAAAGTGCTCGTCGTGAAGGGCAGAGGCGGCTTTCGAATCCTGCGTCCGGAACGGATATCCGAAACGCGGTATGTCTTCGTGTTCCGAAGGCGTTCATGGAGGGTACGGGCCGTCTCCCCGTCGGTATTTTCAAACCGCTCTCCGTCCGCCTGCACGAGATGGGACCTTAGCCGCCCTTTTGCGCCTTTTTTGGAAAAAACGGCTTCAAGGGTCCAGAACTCCTCCGGCACAAAATCCGAAATTGCCTCCTCCCTGTAGCACAGCAGCTTAAACG
>CAYUPA010000102.1:596-4944 GCA_964446565.1 uncultured Lachnospiraceae bacterium | reverse complement strand
ACTCATCTGATAGCCCGCGATGCGGTCCAGCACGCGGCGGGCCTGCTGCGCGTCGACGAGATTTTCATCGATTTCGCGGGCCTGTTTGATGGAGCCCTTCACCGCGTCCCGGGTGATCTCGTTAAATGTGATGCGCCGCATTTTCCCGTGCTCCGGTCCGAACACCTGCTGCAAATGCCAGGAGATCGCTTCTCCTTCGCGGTCCGGGTCCGTCGCGAGATAGATTTTATCCGCTTTTTTCACTTCTTTTTTAAGCTGCGCGAGCAGCTCTCCCTTGCCCCGGATCGTAATATACTTCGGCTCAAAATCATGTTCAATATCGACGCCCAGCTGGCTTTTCGGCAGATCCCGGACATGTCCGTTCGTCGCTAAGACCTGATAGGAAGAGCCGAGAAATTTCTTGATCGTTTTCGCTTTGGCCGGCGATTCCACAATGACGAGATTTTTCGCCATAACTACCTCCGTTCCGCTCTGTTCGGCTGTTGTTCTGACCGGACGCAGCCGGCGGGCGCCGTCTACGTACTGCGAATCCAGCGGTGGTCCGGCGTCTGACATATCATACCTTCTATTTCAAGCACTGTCAAGACTTGCTGCAGTTCCTGCATGGGCAGTCCGGAGGTCTCCCGCAGCTCGTTCGCCGTCCGTCCCTCCGCAGCAAGCGCCCGCAAAACCTGCTCTTCGGGTCTTGTCCTCTGACGCGGCGGATCCGCCGGACCGGGGCAAACGGTCTCCCGGGCAGGAGGAGTGTCCTCACGGACAGCGGGAACGGTCTCCCGGGCAGAAGAAGTGTCCTCATGGGCAGAAGAAGTGTCCTCATGGACAGTAGGACCGGTCTCGCCGACGGCAGGGATGTCCTCACGGACAGCGGGAACGGTCTCCCGGGCGGCGGGAATATCCTCCATGCGGTACAGCAGCATGGCGCCGCCCTGCTGAATCAGCCGGTTCGTACCGCGGCTCATTGGCGCGAAGATTGAGCCGGGAACGCAGTACACGTCCCTCCCCTGCTCCAGCGCCTGATCCGCGGTAATCAGCGACCCGCTCCGCTCTCCGGCTTCCACAACGATTACGCCAAGGCTGAGACCGCTGATGATCCGGTTCCGCTCCGGGAAAAAAACGGCCCTGGGCGGCGTCCCTGGCGGATACTCGGAAAGGAGCAGTCCCCTTTCCGCAATCTGGCTGCGGAGGGGCTGATTGTCCGGGGGATAGCAGATATCAACGCCGCATCCAAGCACGGCAACCGTTCCGCCGCCCGCGTCCAAAGCGCCCTTATGTCCCCATGAATCGATGCCGGAGGCCATTCCGCTCACCACAGCGTACCCGCGATCCGTCAGGCTTCTGCCGATTCCGTACGCCGCGCGGCTTCCGTACGAAGTGCACTTTCTGGCTCCCACAACCGCCATCATCGGCGCCTTCAGCAGTTCCCTTTTGCCGGTCAGAAAAAGCACGGGCGGCGCGTCGTAAATCGCGTTCAGCGCCTCCGGATAGTCCGCGTCCTCACAGCCGAGAATCTCAATGCCCCGGCCGCGCCAGCTTTCGCAAAGCCCGCGAAGTCGTCCGACATCAGGCCCTTTTCGAAGGCTCTGTATCGCCTCCTTCGGAATTGATAGCTCCCGGAGCGCTGCTTCCGGGGCGTTCCAGATCGCCTCCACGCTTCCAAATCGTTCCCGCAGGCTTTTAATCCTCCGTCTTCCGATGCTCGGAACCCGCGTTAAGGCAAGCCACAGCAACGTATTCGCTGATAGTTCTGTCATAGGACCTCCCGTGTAAGGCGGTCGATTGATTGATTCTGCGATTTCTCATTATACAAGACAGTCCCGGATTTGTATAGCTAAAAATGCTATTTTTTGATTTTGTAAGCAATTTGAAACATACGGGGCCTCTCCGTAAAATTTTATTTTTTCGCCCGTTCAAGGTTCCCATTTTCGGGAAACGAAACGATGATACAGGGAAGAAGCAAACGACGCGCAAAGCGGAAAATTCCGTTTCCGGTTTATCCGGGTTCGGAATATCAGCCATGGATATATAAGTCAGGAGGCATCTTATGTTTCAGAAAATCATCAGCTGCGCTTCCGACGGTCTGGACGCCTGTCCGGTCGATACGGAGATCGATATCGCGGCCGGCATGCCCTACTTCACCGTAATCGGGGTAAGCGAATCCGCAGCGCGGGGAATTCGTGAGCGGATTCGGAGCGCGCTTGCCGCCTCAGGTTTTTCGCTTCCGCCCCGGCGGATTACGGTAAATCTATCCTCCGTTCCGAAATGCGTGCTGCAGGAGGGCCTTGATCTGCCCATCGCGCTTGGCATTCTCTGCGCCGAGCGGTTTCTGCCGGACGCTTTTTCCTCGACGCACCTCATCGTCGGCACGCTCTCCCTAAACGGAGAACTGAAACCCGTGCGCGGCGCGCTGAATATGGCGCTGCTGTGCCGAAGGCTTGGCTTCCCGCATCTTCTCGTGCCGGCGGAAAACGCGGCGGAGGCCGCTCTCATTCAGGATGTCAGCGTCGTAGCCGTCCATACCCTGTCCGAGGCGATTCTCTATCTGCGGGGGCAGCTTGCGATCGAGCCGGCGAAGGCGCGGCCTTTGGCATACAGGCAGCCGTCCTTCGGGCCGCTGCTGTCCATCCGCGGACAGCTCCCCGGAAAGCGCGCGCTGGAAATCGCCTGCGCCGGCTATCATAATCTGCTCTTCTGCGGTCCGCCCGGCTGCGGAAAAACGCTCCTTCTCGAATCCATCGTCTCGCTGCTGCCTCCTCCCACACAGGAAGAGCAGCTGGAACTTCTTCGCATCGCAAGCGTCTGCGGTATGGACACTCTCGACCCGGACAGGTATGACGCGGCCATCGGCGCGTTAGAAAGCGGCGGCGTTCCTGCCTCTGTGTCCTCCGAGCGGCCTCTGCGCAGGCCCCATCATTCCGTTTCAACCCACGCGCTGATCGGAGGCGGCCGTCCTGTGCAGCCCGGAGAGCTGACCAGGGCGCACGGCGGCGTGCTGATGCTCGATGAAATTGCCGAATTTCCACGGACTGTTTTGGAAAATCTCCGACAGCCGCTCGAGTCTCACGAGGTCCGTCTGCACTATCTGGACGAGGTCCAGTGCTTTCCGGCCGATTTTCTTCTCGCGGCCGCCATGAACCTCTGTCCCTGCGGCTACTATCCGGACCCCGAACGCTGTACCTGCCGTCCCGGCGCCATCCGCCGCTATCAGGCTCGTCTCGGGGCGCCCTTGCTGGAGCGGATCGACCTGTGTCTCACGCTCGACCCTGTGCCAGCGGACGATATGAATACGTATTCCGAAGCGGAAGCCCTGCGGCTGCGCGAGCGAATTGAGAAAGCCGCCGAACGGCAGCGCCGCCGCTTCCGTGAGGAACCGTTTTGCCATAACAGCCGGATGACGCCCGAAGCGCTTAAAAAATACGCGCGGCTTACCTCCTCTGCGGAGACTGTTCTTAAACAGGGCGCGGCGCGGCTGGGGCTTAGCCTGCGGACGCAGCACAACACAATCAAAACCGCCAGATCCATTGCCGATCTGGCGGAGAAAGACGAGGTTGGCGCCGAGGAGATTCTGGAAGCGCTGCAATACCGTCCGCGCGGATTTCTCATGTGAGGCGGGCGGATTTCTCATATGATGCGGGCTTCCTTTCGGCAAATTTCGCGTAAACAGCGCCTAACCGCAGATGCGGCGCGCGGGCGCGGCCTTTATCTCCCCGGTAACCGGCAAACCGCAGACGGGCGCTGACGCGCCGCTTATTCTTCCAGCAGCAGGCAGACCGCGTGCGAGGCGATCCCCTCTTCGCGCCCGGTAAAGCCAAGCTTCTCCTCCGTCGTCGCCTTCAGGTTGACGGCGGACATGTCACAATGGAGCGCTTCTGCAATCCGCTCTTTCATTTTCGGGAAATAGGGGCCCAGTTTCGGCCTCTGCGCAATCACGGTCGCATCAAGATTCCCGACACGAAACCCTTTTTTCTCCATCAGCGCCGTAACCTGCTCGAGCAGGAGCAGACTTGATATCCCGGCATACCGCGGGTCGGTATCCGGAAAATGCGCCCCGATATCCCCTTCGCCCAGGGCTCCCAAAACGGCGTCCATCACCGCATGAAGGAGCACGTCCGCATCCGAATGACCGAGCAGCCCGCGTTCAAACGGGATCGTAACGCCGCCAAGGACCAGTTCCCGTTCCGGGCAAAGACGATGCACGTCATATCCGATTCCTATACGCATTTCATTCCTCCTGATTCCCATCAGCAAGTTTCGTTTCTTCTGATTCTTACGCATGGTTCATTCTTTCTGATTCCCATGCGCACCTTTCATTCCCTCTTGATTTCCACGCGCAGCTTTCATTCCCTCTGTT
>CAYUPA010000102.1:0-586 GCA_964446565.1 uncultured Lachnospiraceae bacterium | reverse complement strand
AAAATCCGCTATAATGATTCGGAAGCTTTTCTGATTCACAGGATTGGAGGCTATAATGTACCAATTTACAATCAACGCGGAGGAGTTCAACCCGAAAATCGTATTCTGCTACCGAATCAAGTCGCTGCAGCCGCAGACTCCTCATCAGCATGATTTTCTTACCATCCATTACATTGTATCAGGGCACTGCAAATATCAGATCGACGAGCATATCTACACGGTGCAGAAAGATGATGTTCTGATTTTGAATCCCGAAGTTTCGCACTGCCATCTTGTCGAGGGCAGCAGCCAGGAGATCACGATCTTCCGTCTGGGGATCGACGATCTGTACATCAAAGGCTATCCGAAGAACTATCTGCCTTCGAGCAGTATGATCGTTCCGCTGCGCAAATATCAGCAGGAACTGTACAACTGTTATCACGAAATCATCCTCACGCAGGAAAAGAAGGAGGTGCGCTGGCCGCTCATGGCAAAGGTCCTGTCTCTGCAGTTTCTGGTTCTTCTTCTGAAAGAGCTCTCCCCGCAGAACTCCGGGACCCTCGAGGATTACTTTCAGCTGAAAACCTACGACAAGCAGACCATCGTC
>CAYUPA010000101.1:0-6538 GCA_964446565.1 uncultured Lachnospiraceae bacterium | reverse complement strand
GCCCGTCCGCCTGTCCGTTGCGACAGGGCTTTCACAGTAGATGCAGCGGTATGTCTTTGTTTTCCGGTCGGTCAGGCGGAAAATGTGCCGGAGTTCCTGCTCGCTCTGTGTGATGCAGCGGGGATTTTTGCATTTCAGGACGTTGGTCAGCGTCTCCGGCATATCAATGGTGCGTTTCTCCGTCAGCACGCCGTCCCTGATGACATTGACGGTCGCTCCGGGATCCACATACCCGATCACGTCCAGATTCACCGGAATATCCGCGTCGATCTTGATGATATCTTTTCTGCCGAGCTTGGCGCTGACGACATTCTTGATGATCGCGATGGAAACGTCGAGATCCTCGAGTTTCAGCAGATGATACAGTTCCATGCCTCGTCCGGCGGTTATATGGTCGATGACGACCCCGTTTTGAATCGCGTCTATTCTCATATCGTTCCGGCCTCCTTTAACAGTTTCAGGATCAGCGCCATGCGCATATATTTTCCGTTCAATACCTGCTTGAAATAGCAGGCTCTCGGATCGCTGTCGATGGCCACGCTGATTTCATTGACCCGGGGAAGCGGGTGGAGAATTGCCAGATCCCCGCGCGCGCCGCGAAGCTTCTCCGGCGTCAGAATATAGATGTCTTTCAGGCGGAGATAATCCTCCTCATTAAAAAAACGCTCCCGCTGCACCCTGGTCATGTACAGAATGTCCAGTTCGGGCAGCACCCCCGCCAGATCGGTCGTCTGAATGTACGGAATGTTCTTTTCTTTTAAGACGCCTTTTTTGACATAACCGGGGAGTTTCAGTTCCAAAGGAGAGATCAGGAAGAACCGGATGCCCGGATATCTTGAAAGAGCGTTGATCAGCGAATGGACGGTCCGGCCGAATTTCAGGTCGCCGCACAGCCCGACCGTCAGATCGGACAGCCGGCCTTTTTCTCTGGAGATCGTCAGAAGATCGGCGAGCGTCTGCGTGGGATGACAGTGGCCTCCGTCTCCGGCGTTGATCACGGGTACCGAGGCGTTGTTCGCCGCGACGAGCGCGGCGCCTTCTTTCGGATGACGCATGGCGATGATCTCGACATAGCAGCTGACGGTTTTGACGGTATCGGCGACGCTTTCGCCTTTGGCGGCTGAGGAGGAACCGGCATCGGACATGGAGATGACATGGCCGCCGAGTTCGTACATGGCCGCTTCAAAACTCATTCTCGTCCGGGTGGACGGCTCGAAAAACAACGTAGCCAGTTTTTTGCCGTCGCAGGCACGAGCGTAGTTTTCCGGATGCCGGATGATGTCGTTCGCGGCGGCGATCAGATCGTCTAATTCCCCGGTGGAGAGATCGACAATATCGATAACGCTTCTCATTTTTCCCCCTTCCTGACGCGTTTCAGTGCGTCATCAAGGCAGCTTTGTAATGCGAATACGGGGAGGAGCGCGGCGCTGTGCGCCGGTGGCGCACGATTAGCGCCGACCGGAGCGGAGACAGTGAGCAGCACGTTAGGCTCCGCAGGGCTTTCATTCATGGTGGCGCGCCGTATACGGCGCATGGCAGTTTACTTCCAAACTTCGCCTCCGATCCAGCTTTCATCGGACGGATTGTCGCGGAAAGCGAGGAGCTGCCGGACGTTTTCCGTCTGAATATACCCTTCTTCTGCGGCAATCGCGGCAACGGTGTCAAAATCCGTAAGGGAGACGGCATTGATGTTCGCTTCCGCGAACCGTTCGATACTTTTTTTCATGGCGTATGTGAAAATGGAAACGACGCCGAGTACGCGGACGTTCTCCTCACGAAGCGCACGGACGGTCTCCAGGACGCTTCCCCCGGTCGATATCAGATCTTCGATGACGACGCATTTCTGTCCTTTTTCGACGCGCCCCTCGATCCGGCTGCGCCGGCCGTGATCTTTGGCGCCGGCGCGCACATAACCCATCGGAATCCCGAGCAGATGGCCGGCGATTGCGGCATGCGCGATGCCCGCGGTCGCGGTTCCCATCAGGAGTTCGCATTCCGGAAAGACGGATTTTACGGTTTCCGCGATGGCGTTTTCCACGTCATTCCGCACATCGGGTGCGGTCAGAATCAGCCGGTTGTCACAGTAAACGGGGCTTTTGATTCCGCTCGCCCAGGTAAACGGCTGCCCGGGACGGAAGAAAACCGCTTTGATTTTTAACAGGTCTTTGGCAATCAGCGTTTTTGTATTCATGCGGTCGCTCCTTTCTTTTTTGCTTGTGATACAGATGATTTTGTTTTCGAATAGCGGGCGCCGCAGCGGATGATTGGCGCAGGAGAGCGGTTCTCCCGCCCTGCCGTAAGACCGGGAACTGCCGTACGTGTGCGCCGGGAATGTTTTCTTCCGCCGGCCGTTTGTGAACAGCGGCGCCCTATCCGACAAATTCCTCCACACAGCGCCGGTACGCGGATTCCGGATCCGGAGCCGCGGTGACCGGACGTCCGACGACAATATAGTCCGATCCGGTTTCTTTCGCGGCCGACGGCGTCATCACGCGCTTCTGGTCGCCGGCATCGCCGCCGGCGAAACGGACGCCCGGCGTCACGGTAAGGAACTCTTTGCCCAGACGCGCGTGCACCGCCGCCGCTTCCCGGGGCGAGCAGACGACGCCGTCCAGCCCGGCGTTTTTCGCCGTCTCCGCGTAACGAAGAACGGCTTCGGAAAGCGGAACATCGATCAGCATGTCGTTTTTTAACGCGTCCGCATCGACGGATGTCAGGATGGTTACGGCAAGCAGAACCGGACGGGGGCCGCTTCCGGCGGAAAGTCCTTCCAGCGCCGCTTTCATCATGGCGGTCGTGCCGCCCGCGTGAAGATTGATCATATCGATCTCCAGGCCGGCGAGAACCGTCATTGCGCGCTTCACCGTGTTCGGTATGTCGTGAAGTTTCAGATCCAGAAAAATCTTGTGACCCCGCTTCTTGATTTCCCGGACGATCGGCGCTCCCGCCGCGTAGAAAAGCTCCATGCCGATCTTCACGAAAGGTTTTTCCCCGTGAAAGCGATCCAGAAAGGACAGCGTGGCCGCCGCGTCCGGAAAATCGCAGGCGACGATGACGTCTTTGCCCATTTAAAATGCGCCTCCCGTCATATCTTTTAAGTTTTCTATACCGTATTGATCACAGACGCGCGGCAGATCTTCAATGATGTCCTTGCAGATCGTCGGAGAGACGAGGTTCGCCGCGCCGATTTCGACGGCGGTCGCGCCGGCGAGCATCATTTCGATCACATCGTTCGCGCTTGAAATACCGCCCATGCCGATGACAGGGATGCGCACGGCGTGCGCCGTCTGCCAGACCATGCGCAGCGCGATCGGGAAAACGGCGGGACCCGACAGGCCGCCGAACGTACCGGCGATGACCGGTTTTCTTGTTTTCAGATCAATCCGCATCGCGAGGACGGTGTTGATGAGACTTACGGCATCGGCGCCCGCGTCCTCACATGCCTTTGCGATTACGGTGATATCGGTCACGTTCGGCGAGAGCTTCGCGATCACCGGCTTTCGGGTGACGCTTTTCACGGCGCGGATCACCTTTGAGGCGGCGTCGGGGTCGGTGCCGAAAGCCATACCGCCGCCACGGGCGTTCGGGCAGCTGATATTGATTTCCAGCCAGCCGACAATGTCTTCTTTGTCCAGTTTTTCGCAGGTGAACGCGTATTCTTCCGGCGAGAAGCCGCTGACGTTCGCGATGACCGGCTTGGAAAAGACCTTTTTCAATTTCGGAAGTTCTTCGGAAATCACTTTTTCCACGCCCGGGTTCTGCAGCCCCACGGCGTTGATCATGCCGGAAGGGCAGTCGGCGATCCGCGGCGCCGGATTGCCGAATCGCGGATCTTTCGTCGTGCCCTTAAACGAGAATGTTCCAAGACAGTTGATATCATAAATTTCGGCGAACTCGATCCCGTATCCGAACGTGCCGGAAGCCGCAATAATGGGGTTGTCCAGTTCGATTCCGCACAGATCCACGCTCAGTCTTCCCACAGGATTTCCTCCTTTTTGAGAACGGGACCGTCTTTGCAGATACGTTTATATCCGGAAACGGTACGGCAGGAGCAGCCCATGCAGGCGCCGAATCCGCAGCCCATCCGTCTTTCAAAGCTCATCTGCCCGTCCGCGGAGGAAGCGCGGTATACCGCCTTGAGCATCGGCTCCGGCCCGCAGGCGAAATAATAGTCATGGCGGGTGTTTTTCAGTGATTCGGTCACAAATCCTTTCACTCCGCAGGAGCCGTCCGCGGTTGTGACGGTCACCGGAATCTTCAGGGAGCGAAATGCATTTTCCAGAAAAATCTCCTGTTTCGTATTGAATCCCAGCAGGGCGTGAGGTTTTTTGCCTTCGGCGATCAGCCTTTTGGCGAGCAGGTAAAGCGGGGGGATGCCGGCGCCGCCCCCGACAAGCGCCGGCGTCTTTCCGGATAAAGAAGTGTCGAAGCCGTTTCCCAGACCGGTCAGGATATCGAGCGTTTCTCCCGGCTTCATTCGGCTCATCCGGATCGTGCCTTCTCCGACGGTTTTGTAAATAATCGTCAGGATTCCGTCTTCTTTATCACACACGGAAATCGGACGGCGCAGATACAGCCCCTTGATTTTAATGTTTACGAACATGCCGGGAGCCGTGATCTCGGATACGGATCCGCCGAGTTTCATTTGAAAAACGGTATTTGTAAGCGGCATATTGGAGAGGATGGTGTATGTATATTCTTTCAAATGTTTTTCCTTTTTGTTTCCTTCAAGAAACGGAACCCGGAGCGGTTTTGCGGAGCGAAATGTGTACGTGATTTTATTCAGGCCTATATTCCATCATGATACAACCAAGAGACGGGATTCGACAGCGGTGCGCCGGAGGGAATTATATACGTAATTTTATCCGAGCCGGTATTCCATCATGATACATCCATGAGTCGGGATCCGGCAGCGGGCTTGCGGAAGAAAATGTGTACATATATTCTTTTAACCCGTTTTTTCCGCCTCATAGACGACTCGGCCGTTTACGCAGGTGCGCAGGCACTTCCCGTAAACTTTCACGCCTTCGAAAGGCGTGGATTTTCCTTTGGATAAAAAATCCTCTCCGCGGATGACGCTTTCATACGAAAGATCCCATGTCGTCCGGTCGCCTTCCGCCAGCGGAATGCCGAAGCGCTTCCGCGGAGCCGAGACGAGCAGTTCGATCAGCCGATCAAGCGAAATGACGTTTTTTCTTACCAGATACGTATAAAGAAGCGGAAACGCGGTTTCGATTCCGCTGATGCCGAAGGCGCTGTCTTTTAACCCCAGTGATTTCTCTTCTGTGCTGTGGGGCGCGTGGTCGGTCGCGATCATATCGATCGTGCCGTCCGCGATCCCTTCCAGAAGCGCTTCGCGGTCTTTGGCGGAGCGTAACGGCGGGTTCATTTTGAACCGGCCGTCCTCCCGCAGGTCGTTTTCATCCAGAAGGAGATAATGCGGCGCCGTTTCGCATGTCACGTCGATGCCGTCGGCTTTGGCTCGCCGGATCAGCGCGACGCTTTCGGCGCAGGAGATATGGCATACGTGGTACGCGCATCCCGTTTCGGCGGCGAGCGCCAGATCCCGCCTGAGCGGGCGCCATTCGCTCTCGCCGCAGATTCCCTTGTGCCCGCGGGCAGCGGCATAAGCCCCGGCGTGAATATATCCGCCCCGCGCCAGAGCGTTGTCTTCGCAATGGGCGGCGATGATCTTTCCCAGAGATTTCGCGGTGCGCATCGCCTGTTTCATCAGGGATTCCGACTGGATTCCCCTGCCGTCGTCGGAGAAAGCGATCACGTTCGGAGCAAGAGCCTGCATATCGGACAGCGCAAGGCCTTTTTCACCGGCTGTGACGGAACCGTACGGATAGACATGGATCACGGCGGTTTTGCGGATGAGATCGAGTTCCGGTCGAAGAGTTTCCGGACAGTCCGGCACGGGATTGACGTTCGGCATAGCGCAGACGGCGGTATATCCGCCCTTTGCCGCGGCTTTGGAACCGCAGGCGATGGTTTCCTTATATGAAAAACCCGGCTCGCGAAAGTGCACGTGCACATCGCAGAAACCGGGAAATATTTGAATATCGGGAGCGGGAATTTTGCTGTCCATTACATCTCTCCGCGTCCTTTTTTCAAAAGATCATTGAAGAAATTGGATTTTTTGGCTTTTTCTTTTCTGATTCTGGCTTTTCGCTGCTTCTTGGTCTCTTCCAAATTGCCCCGGATACCCTTGACGCCGATAATATACAGACCGCTGACCGAAGCTTTGACTTCTTTTTTGAGAGGAAGCATTTCAAAGATTTCCGGATCGGCGATAAATGACATGATTCTCGGTCCGACTTTGGCTTTTACAATGGGAAAATTCCGCATGCGATAGCGTTTGGGCATCTGCTCGTAGACGGAAGCCGGCAAGCCGGAATCCTGGATTTTCATTTTCTTTTTATCGATGATCAGCATGGAATACAGCTGTTTCGCCTCATCCAGTTTGGCGTTTGCCTCGTCCTGCATCTTCAACATCTTTTTGCCGCGGAAATACAGGAGCACAAGGACTCCGGCT
>CAYUPA010000100.1:5504-6573 GCA_964446565.1 uncultured Lachnospiraceae bacterium | reverse complement strand
TGGTTGACAGATGATTTCCATCGTATTTATCGCCGGAAATTACAATCGGTACCGATTGAGATATTTCCAAAACCTCTGAACAGTATCTTCAACTGTCACGCCGCCCCTCCCGGGCTTTACGACAAACTTGACAGAAAACGGGGGAAACGGTATAATCGAAGGGAAATTCAACAGAACGGGAGGAAACGCATGAGCAGGCGGGAATCCATTTGGGTTCATCCAATCTGGGCTTTGGGAACGAAAGTCGTATCCCTCTGGAACCGCACGCCGAAAGGCAGAAGCCTCGCGGTGAGCGCCTACGAGCTGCCCTTTCCCTCATTGCCCGGGCCATTCGACGGTTTCACGATCGTACAGCTTACGGATTTGCACGGGCGCATCTTTGGCGTGGACTCGGACAAACTGATAGAAAGAGTGAAGGAATTAAAACCGGACCTTGTGGTTCTGACCGGCGACATGTTTAAGGAAACGTGCGATGAAACAGACTGCGAACCGGTTCTCAGCCTGATGCACCGGCTGTGCGTCGCCTTTCCGGTCTACGCGATTCTGGGCAATCACGAAACGCGGTCCCGCGAAAGGACGCGGCTTGTCCGGGCGATACGGCGTACCGGCGTGCGGCTTTTAAATAATCAAGGCGCCGTCTGGACGCGGGGAGCGGGCCGGATCGGCATCGCCGGCATTGAAACCGAGCCGATGAAAGAACTGTATGATACGGAAGACGAGCGGGGCATCCGCCGGAAGCTGAACCTTGCGATGCGGCGCTATGAAAGGGACAGCGTGCCGTTTCGCATTCTTCTTGCGCACAAGCCAGAACTCCTCCCGGACTACGCGAAGACGGGGGCGGACCTCGTTTTCTCCGGGCACGCCCACGGCGGCCTGCTGGAAATCCCCTTTTCCGGGGGAAAGCGGCTTCTCGCGCCGGGGCAGGGCCTTTTTCCGCGGTATACGCAGGGACTTTATTACAGTGGCCGGACGGTTCTTGTTTTAAGCAGCGGCCTCGGAGGTCCCCGGCTCGGACTGCAGCCGGAAATCGTGAAGGTTACGCTTCGGAAAGGAGACGCCCCGGGGACGC
>CAYUPA010000100.1:0-5404 GCA_964446565.1 uncultured Lachnospiraceae bacterium | reverse complement strand
GCGCACGGCTTAAAAAACGGAGGCAGATATGAAACTTTGGGGCGGACGGTTCCGCAAAGAGGAAAACAGGGCGATGGAGGATTTCAACGCTTCCTTTCCGTTCGATTGCCGCCTGTACAGGCAGGACATTACCGGAAGCATCGCGCACGCGGCGATGCTGGGCCGCTGCGGCATCATTCCCGAGGAGGACGCTGCGGCGATCCAGGACGGACTGAAGGGAATCCTGCGGGATATTGAGGACGGAAGCCTTCCCCTTGCGGGCGATTACGAGGATATTCACACCTTTGTCGAGGCCCTGCTCATTCAGCGGATCGGCGAGGTGGGCAAGAAGCTGCACACAGCCCGCAGTCGGAACGACCAGATCGCGCTCGACATGCGGCTGTACGCGAAAGAGGAGACGGACAAACTGATCGGGCTTCTCGAGGGCCTTGCGGACGCTCTTAAAAAGACCGGGGACGCGAATCCCTGCGTCATGCCGGGCTACACGCATCTGCAGCGCGCGCAGGCCGTAACCTTCCCGTATTATATGGGCGCCTATGTCAGCATGTTCCGCCGGGACATCAGGCGGTTTGAAAACGCGCGCGGTCTTCTTGATGAATGTCCGCTCGGCGCGGCGGCGCTTGCCGGTACGACGCACCCGATCGACCGGGGCATGACCGCGAAGGAACTGGGCTTTGCGAAGCCCGTCGATAATTTTCTGGACTGCGTCAGCGACCGGGATTACCTGATCGAGCTGACCTCGGCCATGTCCATTACCATGATGCACCTGAGCCGGCTGTGCGAAGAACTGGTTCTGTGGAGTTCGCAGGAGTTCCGCTTTGTGACGGTTGACGACGCCTTTTCGACCGGTTCCAGCATCATGCCGCAGAAGAAGAATCCGGACGCCTGCGAGCTGGTCCGCGGCAAGAGCGGGCGGGTCTACGGCGATCTGATGGGGCTTTTGACGGTGATGAAGGGGATTCCTCTCGCGTACGACAAGGATATGCAGGAGGATAAGCAGCAGTTCTTTGACGCGGCGGATACTGTCGAGGTCTGCCTTTCGATTATGACGCCGCTCATTCTGTCGCTGCATGTCAACCGGGACGAGATGGAGAAAAGCGTAAAGCAGGGCTTTCTCAACGCGACGGAAGTGGCGGATTATCTGGTCGCGAAGGGGGTTGCGTTTCGCGACGCGCACAGCATCGTAGGACAGATCGTCGTCTGCTGCGAGGACCGGGGCTGCGCGATCGAGGACCTTCCGCTTGCGGCGCTTCGAACCTTCAGCGACGCGTTTGACGAAACGATTTACGATTATATCGACTATCATCAGATTCTGCGGAAGGGCAATAAGAAAGAAATGCTGTAACCGGCGGGGAAGACAGGAGATTCTATGCGAAGGCAAATACGGTTCCGGACCCGGGAGGCCCGCCTCGCGTTCATCCTTGGATGCACGGCCCTTATTTCCGTGCTTCTCATGCTGATTTTTTTATACTGGACGAAGGATGTACGGCCGGAGGCGGACCCCGAAAAGCAGGAAGTCGAAAAGACCGTAGACCAGTGGACGAGTTCGGTCAGCAACCAGCTTTGGCTTGTGAACGAGGATCACAAACTTCCTGTTTCCTATGTGCCGAAGTCTCTGGCCACCCTCGAAGGCTCGAACGTGCAGGTCGTGCAGGAGGCCGCGGAGGCCTTTAAGCGGATGACGGACGACATGGAGAATCCGGTGGTTCCCGCGAACGGCTATATTTCCGCGGAGGCGCAGCAGAACCTGTACGAGGCGAAATTGCAGGAATATATCGACGAAGGATATCTGCCGGAGCGCGCGGAGCTTAAAATCATGGAGGATTACCGGCCGGGCGGACTGGACGAGCATCAGATCGGGCTTACGATCGACGTCTGCGCGGACGATTCGCTGACGCTGGATTACGGCTTTCAGGATACCGAACAGGGAAAGTGGCTCAAGGAGAACTCGTGGCGCTACGGGTTTGTTTTCCGGAATCAGGGCGTTACGGACGCGATCTACAAGCCGTGGCAGCTGCGCTATGTGGGGCTTACGCACGCGCAGATCATGTGGGAGCTTGGCGAGTCGCTGGACGAGTATCTGGCGAACCTGCAGGAAAAAGAAGTTTACTACGTTACGCTTTCCGGGGACGCGCACATGTCGCTCGTGATTTACTATCAGACCTCCATGGAGGGCATTCATCAGACGATCAAAGAGGTTTCCGGCGATAACGCCGGCCATTATATCATCACATGCTATCAGTAAAACGGAGGACAGGGGAATGGACATCCGCTTAGGCGATATCGTACGGTTGAAGAAGCCGCATCCGTGCGGCAGCAGCGAATGGACGATTCTGCGGACGGGGATCGATTTTCGGATGCGCTGCGAAGGCTGCGGCCATGAGGTGATGATTCCCCGGGAAAAACTCGAAAAGCGGGTGCGAAGAATTTTAAGAGACGGCACGGAGTTCAATCCGAACCGGAAGCCGGAGCCGTCTCTGGACGGCGTGGGATTCAATCCGAATCGGAAGCCGGAGCCGTCTCTGGACGGCACGGAGTTCAACCCGAATCGGAAGCCGGAGCCGTCAGGCGGCGGCAGCGGAAGGTAAAGCAGGCGGAGGTGGCAGCGTGAAAAAACCGAGAGTCAAGGGCATCGTCCTCTTGTTTATTTTGCTCTACAGCATGTTTGGCCTGCTGCTTGCGCAGAACCTGCTTGAGTTGAGAAACGGCACATCCGCGCAGACGATTCTCAGTCTGGCTCTTACCGCGGTGCTGTTCATTCTGATCATCGTGGCGACGGTGCTCTTCCAGCGGGGCGTCAAGGTCAAGATTCAGACGGACGCGGTCAAGGTCAGCGTCATGCAGCAGCAGTATCTGGATCAGCTCGACGATCCGTACGCGATACTCGACAGCACGGGGCGGATTCTCTGGTATAACAGGCGGTTCGACGGCGTTTTCGGGCAGGTCGAGGGCTTTCCCGGCAAATCGTACTTCGATTTGATCGGCACGCAGATCGTGATGCCGCCCTCGGATGTATATCCGACGGAAACGCAGCTTACCTGCTTCGGCCGCATCTATTTTGTCCGCCTGCAGATGATCAAGCGGGAAGAGGATCAGAAGAGTTCGCTGCAGATGTACGCCGTCAGTATGCGCGACATTACGCGCGAGGTCGAACTGGAACAGGAGAATCTTGATATACGGACCGACGTCTGTCTGCTCTACGTCGACAACTACGACTCGATCTTCGCAGGCCTCGACGAAGGGCGCAAGCCGCTGATGGAGGCCATGATCTACCGAAGGATCAACGATATGGGCACGAGGCTGAACGGGATTCTGACGCGCCTTGAAAAAGACCGCTTCTTCCTCGTTTTCCCGCATAAATATCTTGCGCAGCTGGAAAACGAACGCTTTGCGGTGCTGGAGGAAGTGCGGAAGCTCAACATCGGCAATACCCTGCCGCTCACTTTAAGCGTCGGCGTCGGCGTCGCGGACCGGCTCTCCAGGGCGCAGGAGTTCGCGCGGGCCGCGGTTGAGCTTGCGATGGGCCGCGGCGGCGATCAGGCCGTCGTGAAAAACGAGGAGAAATACTTCTTTTTCGGCGGCAATACAAGCGGCGTTGAAAAGAATACCCGGGTGCGGGCGCGGCTGATCGCCTACGCTCTCCGGGAACTCATCGACGACAGCGACCGCGTTCTCATTATGGGACATAAAAATCCCGATCTCGACTGTTTTGGCGCGGCGCTGGGGATGTTTCGCATCATCACGGAGCTTAAAAAACCGGCGCATATCGTCATGGACGACAACTACCCGGCCGTCGAGATTCTTTACAAACGGGTTCAGCTCGAGCGCGACTACGCGGATATCATCATCAACGAGCAGAAAGCGCGGGAGTATTCCGGCGAGACGACGCTCGTCGTCATTCTCGACGTCAACCGGCCCTCGATTCTGCAGTGCGCCGATCTTCTGGACCGCAATAAAAACATCGCGGTCATAGATCATCACCGCGCGAGCGCGGATCATGTGCGGGACGCGGCCCTGTCCTATGTGGAGCCCTACGCCTCTTCCACCTGTGAAATGGTGACGGAAATTCTGCAGTACATCGCGGAGCGAATCCGTCTCAAGCCGGTCGAGGCGGACGGCCTCTTTGCCGGCATGGAACTCGACACCAGGAACTTTACCGTAAAAACGGGCGTCCGCACGTTCGAAGCGGCCGCGTATCTGCGCAGGAACGGCGCGGACGCGGTTCGGATTCGGAAACTGTTCCGGAACAATATGCAGGAATATAAGGCGCGCGCCCATATCGTAAGTCAGGCGGCGATTTATTCCAAAACGATCGCCATATCCCACTGGGACGGCGCGGGTCTTGAAAACGCGGCGACAGTCGCGGCGCAGGCGGCGGATGATCTTCTGAGTATCGTCGGGATTCAGGCCTCGTTCGTTCTGACGGACCAGCGGAACCTCGATCAGGTTTCCATCAGCGCGCGCTCGCTTGGCGAATTCAATGTGCAGGTGATTATGGAGCAGCTTGGCGGCGGCGGACACCTGATGATGGCCGGCGCGCAGCTTAAAAATGTGAATATGGAGCAGGCGCTTTCCGCCCTGTACGGAGCGGTTGATACCTGTATTCGGGAACGAAGATAGAAGGGAGCAGCAAGACGATGAAAGTATTACTTCTGGAAGATGTCCGCAAACTCGGGAGCAAGGGCGAGATCGTAGAGGTCAGCGACGGCTACGCAAGGAACTACATCATCCCCCAAAAGCTGGGCCGCGAGGCGACGAAACAGGTTCTAAACGAGTGGGAGCAGCGGAAAAAAAACGAGGCCAGCCGAAAAGAGCAGGAGAGGCTCGAGGCGATCGAACTGGTCCGCAGGCTCGAGACGACGCCGATCGAAATCAAGGCCCGGGCCGGCGAGGGCGGCCGGTTGTTGGCTCCATCACCTCGCAGGATATTGAGGACGCGTTACGGACCCAGTATCACGTCGATCTCGACCGGAAGAAAATCACACTTAAAGAACCGATTCGCGCGATCGGCAATTACAGCATCGAAATCCGGCTGCATCCGGACGCGGTCGGGAAACTCGCCGTCCGCATCGTGCCGGGCGAATAACAGGGTCCGGGCTTTGCGATGGCGGATGAAACAATAACGCCCCGCGTCCCGCCGCACAGCGAGGAAGCGGAGCAGTCGGTATTGGGGTCCATGATGATGGACCGGGACGCCGTCAGTCTCGCGATCGAGAACCTCACGCCGGCGGATTTTTATAATCGCCGGCATGAAGAAATTTTTGAAGCGATGGCGGATTTGTATCACGCCGGAAAGGAAATCGATCTCGTCACGCTCAAGGATCAGCTGCAAACGAAGGGGAAGCTCGAGGCGGCGGGCGATATGCGGTATTTGACGGAGATCGCGGCGGCGGTGCCCAGCTCG